>JAJFFM010000129.1 GCA_021776675.1 Robiginitomaculum sp. | reverse complement strand
ATAACCACGTCCTTCACGGGACGGGCTAACACCGTCTGCAATCAAAAACGAAGCCGAGCGCAAATGGTCTGCAATAACGCGGTGAGAGAACAAAGCGTCCCCTTGTGCTTTTACTTTGGTCTCTTCAACGCTAGCGCCGATTAGGTTTTGGAATAAATCGATATCGTAATTATCGTGTTTGCCTTGTAAAATAGCCGCAATCCGCTCTAGCCCCATACCCGTATCGATTGACGGCTTGGGTAGGTCTACTCGTTTGCCATCTGCAAATTTTTCGTATTGCATAAAGACCAGATTCCAAATTTCAATAAATCTGTCACCGTCTTCATCAGGACTACCCGGAGGACCACCTGCAATTTTATCGCCGTGGTCATAAAATATTTCAGAGCACGGCCCGCACGGCCCCGTATCACCCATAGCCCAGAAATTATCAGACGTGGGAATTGAAATTATCCGGTTGTCACTCACACCAGCAACCTTCTTCCAGATTGCACGTGCTTCATCATCCGTATGATAAACTGTAATGAGTAATTTATCTTTGGACAGACCAAAATCTTTGGTCAATAAATTCCATGCATATTCAATGGCGTCATCTTTGAAATAGTCGCCAAAGGAAAAATTACCGAGCATTTCAAAAAACGTGTGATGGCGCGCCGTATAGCCAACATTATCGAGGTCATTATGTTTGCCCCCTGCCCGTACACATTTTTGCGATGTAACGGCACGTCTATAGGGCGGCGTTTCTGCACCGGTGAAATAGTTTTTAAATTGCACCATACCCGCATTTACAAACAAAAGCGTCGGATCATTATCCGGCACAAGAGGGCTGGATTTTTGAACGGAATGATCCGCAGTTTCAAAAAAGTCCAAGAATTGTTTTCGTATGTCGCGTAGGGCTGTCATGTATCTCTCAAATTTATTGCACACCACATATAGAAAGAGCGCCTAGCAGTGCCAAGCGCCCATTTCAATTTTTGATGATTATTTTGCAGAGCTTATGCCTTTAACTCCACCTCTCCATCGTCATCACCACTTTTTGGCATCAAGAGGTCATCCTCTATCAAACCTGCATTGGCACGAATCGTCTGATCGATATGATCGGCAACATCGGGGTTTTCAAGCAAGAATGCCCGGACATTTTCCCGACCTTGCCCAATACGTTCATCCCCGTAGGAATACCAAGAACCTGACTTTTCAATAATATCAGCGGTAACACCTAAATCAATCAGCTCACCCGTTTTAGAAATACCAAGGCCGTACATGATATCAAATTCAACTTGGCGGAACGGTGGCGCGACCTTGTTTTTGACCACTTTCACACGGGTCTGATTGCCAATCACTTCGTCGCGGTATTTAATGGCACCGATACGGCGGATATCAAGACGGACAGACGAATAGAATTTCAACGCATTACCACCAGTTGTCACTTCCGGTGAACCATACATAACCCCAATTTTATGGCGAATCTGATTGATAAAAATCACCATACAGCCTGATTTAGAAATAGAACCAGTTAGCTTGCGTAATGCTTGGCTCATAAGGCGTGCTTGTAGACCCGGTAAGCTATCTCCCATATCACCTTCAAGTTCGGCGCGCGGGGTTAATGCAGCAACAGAGTCGACAACAAGAACACTAACGGCACCAGAACGCACCAATGTATCGGTAATCTCGAGAGCTTGCTCGCCCGTATCTGGTTGAGAAATCAGAAGTTCATTCACATCAACACCCAATTTAGCGGCGTAAACAGGATCAAGCGCATGTTCCGCATCAACAAATGCAGCTACACCGCCAGCTTTTTGGGCTTCGGCGATTACATGTAAAGCCAAAGTCGTTTTACCGGAGCTTTCCGGTCCGTAAATTTCAATCACGCGACCAGATGGCAAGCCACCTATACCGAGTGCGATATCCAAACCGACGGAACCCGTAGAAATAGCTTCCACATCCATGCTTTGCTTTTGGCCTAATTTCATGACGGAGCCTTTGCCATATGCACGGTCGATTTGGCTCAAGGCGGCTTCGAGGGCTGCTGCTTTTTTACTATCTGGTGCTTTTCCGACGACGGTAAGTTCTGGTCTTTTCTTGGCCATGTCTGGCTCCTTTAATATAACAACCGGAGCCCTTCGGTCATTTAAAAAAACAAGGCTTCAAATCGGACTGCCTGAAGTTCTTGTGCTCTATTTGTTCTCATTTGTCCAGAAAAAAGAACAAGAATAGAACATTTTAATGTGTATTTGAATACAGTATACTGTACTTTACGTGCATTTGAGCCTTATTTTACGAGAGTTTCAAGCAATTTCAAAATTTCATCATTTTTTCCGTAAATTTCGATTGATGTATGCCAATAACGAGACTCCAACAGTAATTCTAGAGATGTTTTGGGCATGCCAAACCACTTTGCCAGCAATTTCACCACGGCCTGATTCGCCTGATTTTGTTTGCTTGAGCTCACACTTATACACAGCTTTAGCTGAACAAGCTCGTCAATTTTAGTTTGCCAACTTGATTGCGTTCTCTTTATGTTCTACTCACACACCATGCATAAGCCAGCTGACATTCAAACTCTTTACATAGATTTCGATAGTTTTTTTGCCTCTGTAGAGCAACAATTAAGGCCGAAATTACAGGGTAAACCCATGGGTGTCTTGCCCTTGGACAGTGAATATTCAGGCTTCATTGCAGTCAGTCGTGAGGCCAAATTATTGGGCATAAAGCGCGGCGCGCGGCTGGTTGATGTGAGGGAGACTTGGCCGCACTTCCCCGCTGTGGTCGCTCGCCATGATGTCTATATGCAGATACACCATAAAATCTTGGCAGCTATGGATACCGTTCTACCCGTCCATAAAGTTTGGTCGGTAGATGAGGTTGAGTGCCGCCTTATGGGGCGAGAGCGAGACAATTGGAAAAGTATAGCCGAGCAAGTTCGCACGACATTGGCCCGCAAAGTCGGGGTCTATATCACCCCGTCTATTGGTTTTGCTGCCAATCAAGTGCTGGCAAAAATCGCCGCAGAAATGGATAAACCCAACGGGCTCGTCTGTTTACACCCACGCGACATGCCAGAGGCCATTCATAATATAGAGCTGTCAGATATTCCCGGCATTGGTAAACGTATGCAGTGGCGGTTAGAGAAGGCAGGCATCACAACAATGCCCCAACTCTTGCGTTTAAGCGGCAAGCAAATGCGCGGCCTTTGGCACAGTGTTGAAGGTGAAAGACTGTGGGCGGGCCTACACGGCTATGCGGTTGAGAGTGCCGCAACCACGCGCGGCATGTTTGGACACGGTCGTATTCTGTCACCCGATTGGCGCAACAAAAAGGGTGTTCGTGATTGTGCGCGGCTCTTGTTGGTCAAGGCAGCGCGCCGTTTACGCCGTGAAAATTACGCCGCCGGACGGCTGTCCTTATCCGTCGGCTTTAAAGATAGTGTGCGGTTAAGCCGTGACTGCAATCTGTCACCACCAGCATTCGACGACCAAACTTTATTGTGCTCTTTAGAACATTTATTGTCGGCTCTCTGGGAAGCGGCACCACCAACAACTA
>JAJFFM010000128.1 GCA_021776675.1 Robiginitomaculum sp. | reverse complement strand
CAGTTTTACCTGTTTGCGAATTTCAGCTGTGAGTTTTTTTTCGCCGCCTTTGTTCATCATAACATAAGACACACGGCTCATAATATCCTCGCCGTAGCGGATTTGCGGGTTCATAGCTGCGACCTCATAAACAAGTCCGCCCTTGGTTAAATCATACACATAAAGAGCAACGGAGGTCGAGCCAATATCAATAGCTGCACCGTAAACATGAAACGGTGACGGCGGCCAAATATCAATAATTTCGCTTCCGTCACGTACAACGGCTATGGCGGTGCGGTCATGATCTTTTAGGATAGTTTGAATTTTATTGATAACTTTAAGGTTGGGCATCGCCGTTATGCCAAAACCTTGCAAAGCGCTTTGCAAGGCTTGGCTATCACATGGATTATCTTCAAGGGTCGGGCGCGGCAATTGGACCATATGTAGGGTAACGGCCGGGTTTAGCGCCGTGTCAATTGCTGTGCTTTTCTTTTTGATACTTGCACCGAATTCGCGCGCATCACTTGGGATTTCAACAACCAAATCACCGCGTACTTTCGCGCGGCACGCCAAGCGCCGATGCGGCTCAAGCTCGCCGTCATGATAGGCTTTTTTTTCAGTCGGCGATAATTTTGGGATATCTTGCTCACCTACGTCCATATTAAACTTGGCATGGCGCCCAGGCTCAACTTCTATCTGGCAGCGTTTACAAAGACCTTTGCCGCCGCAAATAGACTGTATGTCAACGCCGCAGCGCAAGGCGGCCTCATACACGGTTTCCCCGTCTTGCGCCGCCGTTCGGACACCGGACGGCGTGAATATGAGTGTATTGCTCAACATGATTTAGCGCGTCCCTCCTGAGCGTGTTCCCAATGGTGGATATTTTTCATATTGTGGCAGTCCGTCTGTAATCTCAAAATACGCTTTCTTTTGGGAAACAAATATATGCCCCTTGACCTTAAGCCCCATTGTGTCCTCAATATTACCTGCCAATATGCTGATAGTTGCAAGGTTCTTTCGGCTCCAAAACAGGTAACTTCTACATTTAAAGCAATGACCTGCTTTTGTATGACGCGATATATTAGACCACTCTACGCGGCCCGTATAAGAAAAATACGTCCGCGCAACACCTGCGGCGGCGGCGCAATGACCCGTCAAATGTTGACACTGGTTACAATGACAATACCAAATGTCGGATAACCCTTTTGCCTTGAAAGTCACATCCCCACAATGGCATTTTCCGCCATACATTTTATCCTTTGTGTTTTTATCCTCTGCGTCGTCTACCACGGCGACCTCCTCTTCCTCCTCGACCACCATTTTCGCCTTCAGGTGCAGGCACGCGGTTTGCCTTTATCCATTGCCTACAATTTGGGTCATTACCCGCAAGCACATCACCTGCCCGTACAGCCTGTACCAATCCCTCATGAAGCGGGTTTACAATTGCAGAGGTCATGCCTGCACCTGCGAGCATTGGCAAAAAGGCGTTATTAATTGCATGGCGGTTAGGAAGGCCAAAGGATACATTGGAAGCCCCGCAAGTGGTGTTGACTTTAAGCTCGTTTCGTAGGCGCCCAAGTAATCTAAACACATCTTTGCCCGCCGTGTTGACCGCACCAATGGGCATGACCAGAGGGTCGACTATGATATCTTCAGGCTTGATGCCGTAATCACTGGCGCGGTTGACAATGCGCTTAGCAACTTCAAACCGCACATCAGGGTCCTCGGATATTCCCGTATCATCATTAGATATTGCCACTACGCATGCATCGTATTTTTTCACCAGTGGTAAAACCCGCTCCATCACATCTTCTTCGGCAGTGGTCGAATTGACCAAAGCCCGGCCTTTATAAACAGAAAGTCCGGATTCCAAGGCTTCGATTATCGAGCTGTCTATACACAATGGTGCGTCGGTAATACTTTGGATCAGCGGAATGACTTCAGCCATAATTGCGGGCTCATCAGCGAGAGGCACACCAACATTTACATCCAACATTTGTGCGCCTGCTGCCACTTGCGCAAGAACTTCTTTTTTGACGCGCCAATAATTCCGCTCCTTAAGCTCTTTGGAAAACAGTTTGCGGCCTGTTGGATTAATACGTTCACCAATCATGACAAATGGTTGGTCAAACCCCATGACCAATTCTTTGGTTGCTGATGCTAATATCGTTCGTGTCATACCATTTTCCTCTTATAAATTTATTGTGTGGGAGCCCAAGGTTTACGGTCAGCTAATATACCGGATTTTTTTACAATGGAGCCAACCCATTTTTCCTGGCGGTAGGCCATGACATGTATGCCGCTCACGCCCTGTATTTCTTTTATTTTTTGCATCATTTCAACACAGATCGCCCGCCCTTCCGCTTGAGGTTTTGCGGCCCCTTGCAAGCGTTTAACTATCGCGTCTGGAATATGGACACCCGGCACATTAGCCCGCATCCATTTGGCTGTTCGCGCCGATGGCAACACGCCAACGCCAATGAGTATAAAGCATTTTTCCGTTAGCCCCATATCTACGGCCCTAGCCATAAAGCGCTTTAAAATATCTAAGTCAAAACAGTATTGCGACTGAATAAATTCCGCGCCTGCTGCAATCTTCTTGGCCAGTTGCTCGGCCCTGTTTTCAAGCGGCGGAACAAATGGGTTAATCGATGCACCCATAAACAAAAGCGGTGGTGTATCCAGTTTTCGCCCGCTTAGAAACCGAGACTCATCTCGCATGACCCGCAGTGTTTGCAACAAAGATATACTGTCCAAATCAAATACGGGTTTGGCTTCAGGGTGGTCGCCTGCGCTGACATCATCACCGGTTAGGCATAAAACATTCGCAACGCCCAGAGCTGCTGCACCAAGAGCGTCTCCTTGCATAGCGATACGGTTTCTGTCTCGGCAGGAAAATTGGATAATCGGGGAATACCCTGCCTTTGTAAGAATGGCACAAACGGCCAAGCTTGACATATGGCAATGACCGCCTGACCCATCTGTAGCATTTATCCCGTCCACATACCCATCAAACATAGTGGCCCGTTTCAGAACCTCAGCAGGGTCGGCTGAATCGGGCGGTGCTATTTCCGTCGTAACGGCAAAATGCCCAGCTCTTAGAACCTGCTCGAAACGACCTTGGGACACATGGCCCGGCAGGCGCGGTAACATTTCTGCGGGGTCAGTTTTGTGTTTCGTGCTACTCACCAGCAAGGCCTTTTTCACGCGCAAGCTTTAACCAAGTTGACTTGCCTTTACCTCGGTGATCAACGGCAAATTCTATCGTCTCAATCGCCGCGCCGTTTTTCATTCTCGAAGCGCCATCCCAAGCCGCCACCCATACGCAACGCATATCAGGTTTAACCTCACACATGCCGTTATTACGCACACCACCGCACGGGCCATTGCGAATTGTTTTGGGACAGTTCATAGGGCAGGACATACCGCTCTTAGATAAAGTGCAATCACCGCACATTTTGCAATCAAATAAAAACCCTTTAAGCTGCGCTTCCATGACTGTAATCAGGCGGTCTAGGGATTTACCAAACACTTTTGTAGCACCACGTAGCAAAAGGAGTATTGCAGGGTTTACAGAATTATAAATGCCCTCCAAAAACCGGGACCGCTTCACTGCCCATAAGCGCACCCTATACATTCGCATTTTCCGAAATCGAGAAGGTTTCTATTGTAAATGCAAGTTCACCGTAGCCCGTAAAGCGGTATTCATAATCTAGACCGAGTGTGTCTGCGGCGGCTTGCGCCCTTGCTTGTAGATCCTCATTTTCGCTCTGAGCTAAATATACCACGCGCTTATAGTTAGCAAAATACATGTCTTTTAAATCAGGATATCGGTCTATGCCAAAACCCTTTATGATTAGGGTGTCAAAAAACTGGACGAGATAATCAGTTAGAAAAAAACTACCAAGCTCTTCTTCCATGAGGGCATCAAACTCATTTAGCCCCGCATAAAAGGCATAACAATGCGCCCCGGGCAGCCTCAGTAAATTTTTATTATTTTTGATAAATGTATCGAGCTGACCGCCCGTACCGCAATCGCCATAGCCAATAAGAATGCGCTCGTAACTCGACCCTTTGCTCGCGATGATTTTTTCAAGGCCGGGAATAATTTTGTCTGGTCTGTTATGGTAATTGGCCGGCAAGCATTGTAAATCGATGCTACCGCCTGCCGATCCAAGCATTTTCTTAAGGTGCAAAATTTCTTTGGCAAGGGCTCCGCAGGCAATGATTAATGTTCTTGGCAAAGCCTTGACCATGATTTCCTACCTATTTTTCCCGACAATTACCTTGGCAAGTTCCGCCGTCATCGCGGCGTCACGCCCATATGTGTGAGCGTTAATGGCATCTGCAAATTCCTGGTTAAGCGGTGCACCACCTACCATAACCGGAAGTTCTTTTAAAATTCCGCGCTTATCAAACTCCTCAATCACAACGCCCATATAGGGCATTGTTGTGGTCAGAAGCGCAGACATACCAAGAATTGCAGGTTTGTGCTTATCGATCGCTTCAAGGTAATTTTCTACGGGATTGTTTATCCCAAGATCAATGACCTCAAACCCTGCGCCCTCAAGCATCATACCAACAAGGTTTTTACCTATGTCATGAATATCACCTTTTACAGTGCCGATAACATATGTTCCAAGACTAGATGAGTTTTCACTTTCCGCCAAAATTGGCCGCAACAATGACATACCACCCTTCATCGCATTGGCGCATTGCAGCACTTCGGGTACGAATAAAATGCCGTCGCGAAAATCAATCCCGACAATGCGCATACCTTCGACAAGCGCATCCGTAAGCACGGCATTGGCATCCCAGCCTCTATCCAAAAGGATTTGTGTACCCTCAGATACTTCTGCCGTCATACCGTCATAAAGATCGTCTTGCATTTGCTCGACAAGCTCATCGTCGTCAAGATCTTTTAAAATGATTTCTTCGTCCTGGTCATCACTCATGGTTTTCTCCCGTGCAATGTTTTTTAGGCAAGACCAATAATTTGGCCATCATCATCAAGCCCAATATCCAGCGCTGCTGGGTGGCGCGGTAGTCCTGGCATCCGCATTATTGTGCCGCAAATTGCAACCACAAATCCTGCACCCGCGCACAAGGTCGCTTCTCGGACTTCCACAGTATGGCCCGTTGGCGCGCCCAATTTTTTGGGGTCTGTCGAAAAGCTATTTTGGGTTTTAGCAATGCAAATTGGTAAATGTGTGAACCCCATTTTTTTAATTTCGCGTAATGAGCGCGCCGCTTCTGCTGAAAGCGTTACATCTTTAGCGCCGTAAATAGTTGTGGCGACCGTTTCTATTTTGGAAAGCAAAGACTTTTCGTCCTCGTAGATTAATTCAACGTTATTTTCATTTTTATCCAGCTGTGCTTTCACGGCTTGTGCAAGATCAATAGCGCCAACGCCTCCCTTTTCCCAATGCTTAGATACGGCCATAACCACACCTTCATCATTGCAAACTTTGCGGACTTCTTCAATTTCTGCGTCCGTGTCGTGGATAAAATGATTGACTGCGACAATTGGATTTAACCCAAAAGCGCGCATATTGTTAATATGACGACGAAGGTTGACGCAGCCCTCTTTGACGGCCTTGATGTTTTCAGGCAGTAATTCGTTTTTCGCCACGCCGCCCTGCATTTTCATAGCGCGAATTGTGCACACGAGCACAAGCGCGTCCGGCCGAAGTCCCGACTGTCTACATTTAATATCGAGAAATTTCTCCGCGCCAAGATCAGCGCCAAAACCAGCTTCTGTCACAACAACATCGGCCATTTTTAGCGCAGTACTCGTCGCCATGACGCTGTTACACCCGTGGGCAATATTGGCGAAAGGGCCACCGTGAATAAAGGCTAGGTTATGCTCAATCGATTGAACCAAATTAGGTTGAAGCGCGTCTTTCAAAAGCACAGTTACCGCGCCGTCAGCTTTTAATTCACGAACAGTAACGGGTTTTTTGGAACGGTTCTTGCCGATAATTATATCGCCGACCCGTTTTTGCAGGTCTTTCAAATCTGTGGCAAGGCAGAAAATCGCCATGAGTTCGGAAGCCACGGTAATGTCAAACCCATCTTCACGCGGCACGCCTTGCGTAGGACCGCCTAGGCCAATAGTGATATTGCGCAAGGCGCGGTCATTCATATCAACAACCCTGCGCCATGTAATACGGCGCGGATCAATATCCAGCTCATTGCCCCATTGCATATGATTGTCGAGCATAGCGGAGATTAGGCTGTGGGCAGACGTGATCGCGTGAAAATCGCCGTTAAAGTGAAGATTAATATCTTCCATTGGCAAGACTTGCGCCCGTCCGCCGCCAGCAGCACCGCCCTTCATGCCAAAACACGGCCCAAGCGAAGGTTCGCGCAAGCACACCATAGTTTTAACACCAATTTTATTGAGGCCGTCGAGAAGACCAACACTCGTTGTTGTTTTCCCCTCACCGGCAGGCGTGGGAGTAACTGCGGTCACCAAAACTAGTTTCCCGTTCTTCTTAGCTTTTAAGCTCTCGATATATTCCAAAGAAAGTTTGGCTTTGAAATGGCCATAAGGAACCAAGGCGTCGCTCGGAATGCCGAGCCTGTCTTTGGCAAGGGGAAGCAATTTTTCCATTTTAGCGGCGCGCGCGATTTCAATATCTGGGGCACCAGGAGCTGGTAAGTTTTGCGTGGGTAGGTTTTGTTGCGTCATATTAAATACGGTTTACAGCCGCCTTCTAGAAGAATAATAGTAAATCTCGTTATGTTGCTATATCGTTGATAAACACATTTCATTGTTCTAAAAACGACATGTGGTGGCGATTTTAGTCACAATTTTGAAACTGTTTAGCGTATGGTTTTAACTGTACGGCGAATGGCAAGAAAAGGACACATCATGAATAATAACCTCCCGTTAGAGCCCGAGGATAGTCCATGCCAGCTTATTTGTTCTATCGATAAGGAAAGTAATATGTGTTTTGGCTGTGGACGCACACCAGAAGAAATTGCGGACTGGCCATTAAGGCCTGAAGTAGACAGAAAACGAATACTCTCTGAACTTCCGGCACGAATGCCACCGCTGCTCATTAAACTTGCCCAACGCCGTAGCCTGCGCCGCGTCAATAAACGTCGCCGCAAAGAAACCAACTAAACAATGTTTGGAAAGACGCCAGTAAGAACGCCGCAATCTATAGGGTTTCTACTCGTGCCCCGGTTTTCCATGATGGCATTCACAACATCTATAGAGCCTATCCGCGCTGCCAACCGCATGGCTGGAAAAATGCTATATACATGGCATACTTATAGTCTTGATGGCAAATCTGTTAAAGCAAGCAATGATGTTGATATTACGCCGGACGGCATCTTAACACCTAATCTTGATTTGGATGCTCTATTTGTCTGTGCCGGGTTACGGGCGCACAACTATTTGAACAACGACATGTCAGGTTTATTGCGGTCCTTTGCGCGCAAAGGTACCGCGATTGGTGCCGTTTGCACAGGAACAGTTATTCTGGCAGACGCCGGGCTACTTGATGGATATCGTTGCACATTACATTGGGAGAATATTGAAGGTTTTGTTGAAACTTATCCGGACCATAATATTACGGCCCGTGTTTATGAAATAGACAGAAACCGCTATACCTGTTCTGGCGGAACAGCGCCGCTTGATATGATGATCCACAGCATCTCACTGGATCATGGCAATATGCTCGCCAATAAAGTTGCCGATCAAATGTTGCATGGATATGACCGTGAACGCCAAAGAAGACAATTACCATCACTAGAAGCCCGCTCTAGTATCACACACGCAAAGCTTTTAGCGGCCATTGGGTACATGGAAACTCATACGGAAACCCTCATTCCTATGTCCAAATTAGCTAAGGCAGTAGACTTGTCATTACGACAATTAGAGCGTTTGTTTCAGCAGCATTTACAAACAACGCCAGCGCGTTACTATTTGGAATTACGGCTCTCGCGGGCCTCACAGCTGGTAAAACAAACCAGTTTATCCATGTTGCAGATTGCCGTCGCGACCGGGTTTAATACGCAATCACATTTTTCGCGGGTCTACACCCGACAATTTGGACACGCACCTAGCATGGACAGGTCATAGACAATTTGTCCAAGTATTTTGGGTGTATCATCTTTTCTTACGTAAAATATTGCGGGGATCCAGTTTAAAAATTGCAGGGGTAGACCGTATAGAAATTGGGACAAAATCATCCGTATTTTCTATTTTTTCGCGACTTGTTCGGCGATATATTCCGTAGATTGCTAAACCAAAATGGATACAAGCCGTGTAAGCAAATAGAGATTGTGGGCTCGATAACTCCATGATAATAGGTGCAAGCAGAGGCCCGACAATTGACCCTAGCCCGTAAAGCATCAATAAGCCGCCGCTCACCGCCACAAATTCATCAGGGTTTGCATAATCATTCGCATGTGCAGCACTGAGCCCAAAAATTTGCATACCGAACACACCATATAAAAATCCACCGCCCAACAAAGCAAATAGAGATTGGGTGCTATAAAGCCATAACGCAACACCGCTAGCCACGCTCCCCAAAGTAACTAATACTAGGATAGGTCTTCTCCCAAATTTATCCGATAACACCCCAAATGGCCATTGCATAATCGCGCCGCCAAAAATAGCCACGCTCATAAATATTGAGACAACAATCATGGGATGATCAAGCTGTTGTACAAATACGGGCGCTATACCCCAAAAAGCGCCATTGGCCAAACCGACTGACAACACACCAACTACGGCAAGGGGGGACACCTTTATCAATTTTCGTAAATTCAAAGATGTTTTGGAAACTGGTAACGGAGCCTCGGCTTTGGTCAAAGAAATCGGAAAGATAGACAGACATACCAGTATGGCCACCAGCGAAAACAAAACAAAATCTTTAGGGTCAGAAATGGTCAACATAAATTGCCCTGCGGTAACCGCGCCAAGGTCTACCATGCGGTAAATTGACAAAACCTTGCCACGATTAGCATTGCTGGAGCGCTCATTGATCCAGCTTTCTATCAAGATATAAAGGCCGGCAAAGCTAAACCCCACGGCAATTCTCAATATGATCCATAGCGGAATATTGACGAAAATCGCATGACTCAAAACAGCCGCAGCAATCAGGGCCGATAGGGCTGAAAATACACGGATATGTCCCACGCGCTTCACAAGGTATGGCGTCCCAAAACAGCCTGCCGTGAAGCCTATATAATAAGCCGAGGTCATAATACCAATGACAATAAGTGGAAAATCTTCCATTCCAGCACGCACAGCAATTAAAGTTGACAATAGCCCGCCGCCCGCCAATAAAATTGCCGCCGATAGTAATAAGGTACCGATTGAATTAAATATTGTGCGCATAAATCACCTATTATTATGCTCGCTAGTTACAAACGATGCGCTCTGTATTGATTTTGCCGACTCAGCACAAGTAGTAATTTTCTAAAAATCATTTTCCTGGCCTATATGTTTTCTTGACATCATATCATTAAACCATAAAGTATACTAATCGTTTAGTTAGTCCGCTCAGATATTTGTGAGGAAATAAAGCTATGGCCAACAATCACGCTTCAAATGATACGTCACAGTCTATTATTAATAGCACGTTATCAGCAATCGCAACGGACGGCATTTCGAATTTGACGACAAAATCAATTAGCAAACACGCTAGCATTTCTACGGCGTCCATTCACTATTTTTTCAATACAAAAGAAAATTTGGTTTATAATTCGTTCGCCTATATGATTAAAAGCATTCGCATTGATATGCTCGAAGCCCGTAGACAAGGGCGCGATCCGCTTGCACGCATCAGAGGTGTTTGTGAAACCCATTTTAGCGCCAGGCAATTATCTGAAGAAGCTGCAAATATTTGGCCTCAAATTTGGTCCCATGCGACCCATGATCCAAAAACGGCAAGACTAGTGAAAATATTTGGGGCGCGCATGATTTCAAATTTCACATACGATTTGCGTAAATTAGGTTTGCCGTCACAACAGGCAAGATTAGGCGCGATTGAGCTGCGCGCGATGGTTGTTGGCCTATGGGTGGAAAAACAGGTCACCAAAAATACCTTGCAAGGCGAGCGTCTTGACGTTTTTGAGAGAATGCTATCTCGCCTGCAAGCGGAAGCTTTGAAACACAAAACATATCCTCAGCTTGAATGATGGCAATCAACTGTATTTTATCGCTTGATTATATTTATTTTCTCAAATAGCCACTAACTAAACAGTCAGTAAAGATCGGGTTCATCCGTTTTAGACAAATGAATGTAAATAAGATAATGAATGTAAATAAGATAATGAAAATTTGTACAAAACATAAAGATCAGCCAGATGCACTCATAGAAATTTTACATGACACCCAACACAAATTTGGCTATTTATCTAATGCAGTGTTGGTCGAGATTGCAGACATACTCAATATTTCCCGCGCAGATATTCACGGCATAGTTAGTTTTTATGATGATTTCAGGCGAGAGCCCCAGACAGGCCCGTGTGTGAAAATATGCCGCGCCGAAGCTTGTCAGGCTGTGGGCGGCGAAGCTTTGGCAGATCACGCTAAGAATACAGGTGTTGAAAGTCATGATGTCTATTGTCTCGGCAATTGTGCTCTTGGCCCTGCGGTTATGATTGATGATAAACTACACGGACGTGTGGACGCGCAAAAGCTTGATGCACTTCTGAAAGAGTGCACATAATGGGTCATGCGGTCACCATATATGTACCTTGCGATGCGGCGGCAGTTTCTGTTGGGGCGGATGATGTTACCAAAGTAATTGAAAAAGAAGCCAAACTGCGCGGTATAGATATTCGTATTATCCGCAACGGTTCACGCGGCATGCTCTGGCTTGAACCTTTGGTTGAGGTTGAAACGCCAAATGGGCGGATGGCTTACGGCTCTGTGCACCCAGAAGATATCGTCAATCTATTTGATGCAAACTTTCTTAAAGGCGGTGACCATAAACTCGCTCACGGTTTAACCGAAAGCATTCCCTATTTCGCCGACCAAGAACGGCTGACCTTTGCGCGCTGCGGAATTATCGACCCGCTTAGCCTATCTGATTACGAAGCCCACGGCGGCTTGGCGGGACTACGCGCCGCATTGGCCATGAGTTCCGAAGTTATTGTCGACACCGTTACTAAATCAGGTTTACGTGGGCGTGGCGGCGCGGGCTTCCCGACGGGCATTAAATGGAAAACCGCAATGGAGGAGAAAGCTGACCAAAAATACATCTGTGCCAATGCAGATGAAGGCGATAGCGGCACATTTGCAGACCGTATGCTCATGGAAGGCGATCCGTTTTCACTTCTGGAAGGCATGACGATTTCTGGCCTCGCAGTTGGCGCAACTATTGGCTATATCTATATCCGCTCGGAATACCCACACGCCGTAAAAACCATGCGCCGCGCAGTAGAAATATGGCACGACGCCGATTTACTTGGGGACAGGAAATTTGATATTCATGTTCGCATGGGTGCGGGTGCCTATATTTG
>JAJFFM010000127.1 GCA_021776675.1 Robiginitomaculum sp. | reverse complement strand
ATCACAGACAATTATGCGTGCATCCGGCAGTGACTTGGCGAAACCTTCTATGACATGCGCAAGCCCGTCTTCTTCATTATAGGCTGGAAGTAATACGGCTATTTTATGTTTGGTATTCACGGCGGACATCCTAATCACTTTTCATCTTGCTAAGCGATTAAGGTTTATAAGGGGTTTATGCGAGCAACAATGTGTGAGCCATCTTGTATGCATCTCGCACCCACATTTAAAATGGTCAAATATTTGGTGGTATGGTCATGACAAGTTTTAATCGAAATGCCGAATGACACTGTGCCTGTATCCGTTATACAGTCAGACAATCAATAGCTAAAACTGTGTGGGTTGTATCTACACAGACCGATAAACATAATGACCGTCTGCGTTTATAATCCGCAGCATTTGTCCGCGTTCTACCAAGCAATTCAAGTGAGCTATACTTTCCCCAACTGCCATCAAACGATTGCCGTCATTGATCTTACGGCGAAACAGCATGGAGTAAACTTCGGTAGAACGCCTGGGTTCAGTACAGAATTCCAGCAAACGGGCTAGCCCATTTTCGTGCTGCTCAATTAATCTGCCGAGCCTGATATCTGCACCGCGAAACGGAATACCGTGGGCGGGTAGAACCAGAGTATCTTTGGGCACGGCGTCTCTTAATTTGTGGCAGGACATAATCCAGTCTTCTAGCGGATTGCCGTCTGGTTCGGTTGGCCAAACACTGACGTTCGAGCTGATATTGGGTAAAATTTGATCGCCGCTAATCATAATTTTCAGATCAGCATTATACAGACACGCATGTTCCGGAGAGTGGCCCGAGCCAACCAAAACTTGCCAGTCACTGTCGTCAATTTTAAGAATGTCGTTTTCTCTGATCCGCTGATACCCATTAGGCAGTTCAGAAATTGCTTTACCAAAACCACCAAACCGGGATTTATAATTCTCAATTTGTTCTTCAGTAAAGCCCGCGCGTTCATAAAATGTAATGCCTTCTTGTGGTGCTGGATTTCCGGTATCGGCTGCCATCAAACGACAGAGAAAATATTCGCCCATTGTCATCAATAAAGGCGCATTGAACCTCCGACACATCCACCCGGCCAACCCTGCATGGTCTGGATGCATATGAGTGCAGATTACGCGGTTAACCTTCGCGCCGTTCATATGTTCATTGAACACGCCTTTCCAAATATCCATGGCATCTTTCCAGCCAAGACCAGTATCGACAACCACAAATTCGTCTCCGTCCTTTAGGAAATACAAATTAATGTGGTCGAGACCCGCCATGGGTAAAGTCATGCGCAACCAAAATACACCGTCAGCTATTTCTGTCACCACACCCGCATCAGGTGCCGTATCCGTGAAAAATTCGAGTCTAGTCTTTGCTGTGTGTTTGGGGGTTTTTGAAATCATAAAATTAGACTATAGTAAATTTGTTAACGGGCAACACTCCATACTTGGTACATAGTGGATATGCATTTATGATAAGTTACATTATGATGAAATTCCGGTGCTCATCTGCTCGACAAACGCTTGTGTTATTTTTTCGCCGCTGATCCGCCCCCCGGGTTCATACCAGACATTGAGCCAATTCAGCGCACCCATAAAGAAGAATACAGTAATCCTTGGGTCTGCTTTCTTGATGGAACCGTCCTTCATACCGTGTTCGACAATTCGGTTAACCGCACGCTCAATTTTACCGCGCCTTGCTAATACTGTGGTTTGGTATTCACCTTTTAAACTGTCCACATCCGCCAACAAAGCAAGGCCGTCTCTTGTCATTAGTTTTGCAAATGAACCGTAAAGAAGCTTGAGTTTCTCGAGGCCATTATCACCTTTGCCGCGAACCGAATGAACGGCCCCGTCCATAGCATCATACATAATAATATGACATTCATATAAGATTTCTTCTTTGGATTTCACATAATAGTAAAGTGCGGCCTTGGACAAGCCGAGGGATTTAGCAATTAATACCATAGACGTATTGTGATAACCACGCCGCCTAAATGCCCCTGCGGCAGAGCGAATAACTGCGCGGCGTTTAGCGGCGTATTGAATTTCTCTGTTAAAGGGCTGGTCAATCTTGTCTGTGGTCATAAATTGCGCTCCAAATATCAGGGTAATTTATTCGACCATAAAGTCAAATTATACTTTAACGTTAGCGAGTTCTTTGAAGGGGTGAGCCACAAGTCTAACCATTAGATTACTCAGTTTTTTGCGTAAACATCGGCAGTAGGTTTAATCTTAATATGGTCGTGATCCTTGATAATATAATAATATTCTGCTTTTGGTGCCCGGAAAATTCTAGGGTCGCGGTCCCATTTAATGTCGCCAGGATAAACCTCTATTATTGACCCTTTTGACCGCCATATTACTCCATAAATTTTCCCGTACTTAATGGTCAAGGCTCCGGAAAACTTTTCATTCCCATCACCGATCATACTGGATTCTAGGTAGGCCTTTTTACCAATATTTTTACAATACCCAACATCCGGTTTTGGACAGACATTAATGTCAAACCATTCTGGCTCCTGATCATAAATAGCCTGATGCGCTTTTTTGGTCATGGCTTGTTTTGCTTCCTTAAGCGCTTCAGCATTCTCTTTTCGAAGCTTTTGGATATTATTCTTCGATAGTTTTAGCAGGTCAATCAATGGCACAGACAATTCTATAGATATCTGCTTTAAATCTTCTAACGCATCTTCGCGCATTTCCTTCGGCAAATCATTCAAAGGTGTCGTATCTAACTCTTGCCTTGTCATGATATATTTGGCGCCGCCCTCAACGCTTTTCACTGAGCTCTCCAACTCGCTCAGTCGCCCATTAAAACTTTCAAGAGGAATTGTAATGTCTTTGCTGTCATCTGGGTTATCAAATGATGTATACCCAAGCTCAATAGACTTGGCATTTTTAACCATTTGCATTTGTTCCCAGCTAAAATCAAACAACAACATTTGCTCAGATTCAGTTGAGGGGGTTTTTTTCCATATGCCGTACTCTGAATCCGGACCAACAGCCTTCCCGTTTTCTAGTTTAAAATATCGTTTCATGCCTTCATTATCGATCAAATAAACTTTGGCGTAAAACTTTTCAGGTGCACGGATATCACCTAACCAGCCCCCTTGTTCCATATCTGTTGCGACTTCTAGGCGAAAGGTAATTTGTATGTCATCTTTACGCGCACCAAGCGCCCACCGCGTACCAATTTCGGGGCTTTCGGGACCCGCCTCAAATATAGGCTCTTCCCCAAATACCCAATCCACATCTTCGCCAGCGCTTAAACTAGGCGCATAAAGAAAAAATGCCAAAAACAGCGCAACAAATTTTATATGTTCAAATTTCATATCATTCACCATAAATATCATATTCATCCATGTCTACACGGCGCAGCATGTTCTTATATGTATATGTGGGATATGGCCAGAGGGTTGGAATAGAACCATCATCCGCTTTATACCAGCTTTGGCTAGTTGTAGCCCAAATTGATGTCTTGAGCCGTGCTTGAATACAGTCATTATATGCCTTCACGACATCCGGTTTAACTGTGAAATATTTGCCGTCAGGCACAGCTTGCATGAGCTTAACCATATAGGGAGTTTGCGCTTCGATCATCAAAATCATCGAAGCATGCCCAAGTACGGTATTAGGCCCAAGCAGAAAGAATGCATTGGGCATGTCCGGTATAATCAGGCCTTTATGAGCCTTCGGGTCTTTACGCCAGTCGGCAAGCTTTACTCCACCTACTCCAGTTAAATCCAGATGCGGTAAAAATTCAGTGGTATAAAATCCTGTGGCGTAAGCAATGATGTCTACGTTTACATCGCGCCCACTTACCAGCTTCACCCCGTCTTTGGTTATCCGCTTTATACCGTCCGTTATCAGCTCTACATTATCCCTATTTATTGTGTCGTAATAATCATCAGACAACAATACACGCTTACAGCCAATAGGGTAATCAGGCGTGAGTTTGTTTCTCAGTTCAGGGTCTTTAATTTTGCTGGCCCGCAATTTATTTGCCCCTCGCGTCAGATATTTGTTGACCCAGCCTTGCTTCTTAAACACACGGTAAAACACCAATTCAAGATAAAGATACATAGCCAGACGAACCAGTTTCATAATAAATGGAAACCGTGCAAATATGGCCTTCTCAAAACGCGAATAATTTCTGTCCATGCGCGGAATAATCCAGTTAGGCGTACGTTGGAAGATAGAAATTTCGGTACCTATTTTAGCAATTTCGGGCGCAATTTGAATTGTACTGGCCGCACTCCCGATGACGGCGATACGTTTGCCCTTTAAATCGACGCTCTTGTCCCAACGCGTCGAATGAAATTGTGCGCCTTTGAAATTATTGATGCCTTCTATGTCAGGCAGTTTTGGTGTGCCAAGGATTGCGACACTGGCAATGAGAAAACGGGCTGTGATAGTATCACCGCTCTTGGTCTTGGCATGCCAAAGCGCCGTAGCTTCATCAAACTCTGCAGACAGTATTTCTGTGTGGGGTCGGATATGTTTTCCCAGATCATAGTCTTTGACCACGTCTTCTACATATTCGCGGATTTCGCCTGCCGGCGAAAACCTACGGCTCCAATTTGGATTTGGCGCAAAGGAATAAGAATACAGATGCGACGGCACATCACAGGCGGCGCCGGGATATGCATTGTCATACCAGGTACCACTAATGCCGCCCGTCTTCTCGGCGATGATGAAGTCGTCTATGCCCGCTTCACGTAATTTAATCGCAGCAGCAATGCCAGCAAAACCTGCACCGATAATCAGAGCCGTCAGTACTTGTGTTTGTGATTGCCGCCTTGATTGCCTTCTTGATTGTATGCCCAAGTGCCTCCCCCCAATTATGCTTTGCATATTTGTATTAGGTCTTTGTCCATAGTCCATGCTAGGCAAGCAAGAAAGGGATAATATTATGCGCAAGATTTTTTTAACGGCTCTGGCGACAATGATGGTAAGTGGCTGTGCCCATGCACAAGAGGGTCATATCAGCAATCTAGCGGATGTATCTGCTGATGCTAAGCCCCATGTTCAGACCAATGTCGACTACAAACTCTATGATGCGAATGCCAACTCCATGGTCGATGTTGATAAAGCTCTGGCTCGCGCACGGGTGCGCGGCACAAAGGTCATGGTCGTTATGGGCGCTAATTGGTGTCACGACAGCCGCGGTATTGCAGCGCGGTTTGACAAACCTGAATTTCAAACCCTCATCAAGGACAATTATGAATTGGTATATGTCAGTGCTGGAACTGATCCAGGGCAAAAAGACCAAAACCGGGAAGTTTCAAAACGATTCGGTGTTGATGCTATCGAGGGCACACCCACCGTATTTATCGCTACGCCCGAAGGTACAGTCCTGAACGAAGACAGCGCAGGATTTTGGCGCAGGGCCGAAAGCATTCCGCTCGACATGAGCTACGCATATTTTGATATGTACGCAAAAAGGTAAGTTAATTTAGGGGGCAATATGTTTATAGGCCATTATGCCCCCGCTACACTCGGCGCCGCTACTGGGCGAATAAAGCTTTGGCAGGCATTTGTCGGCGCACAGTTGGTTGATTATGGCTGGTCAGGATTAACACTGGCAGGCATAGAAAAGGCTCGTATCATACCTGACTTCACTGAGGCCAGTGCGCTTGATTTGTATCACATGCCCTACACACATTCCCTTGGTATGGCGATAATTTGGGCCGTTGTTAGCGCAATGATTTTCGGGCTATTTTTTAGAAATCAAGCCACGGCTGGGGCGATTGTCTTCGGCCTTGTTGTTCTGTCCCATTGGTTCATGGATTTGATCGTTCATATACCCGACTTGCCGCTTTGGTTTGGCACAGATAAATACGGGTTTGGATTGTGGAACAACCGCGCGGTAAGCTTTTCATTAGAAGTGGGAATATTCGTCGTCGCTATACTGTATTATCTGAAAAACACGATACCTAATGGTAAAAAAAACCGCATCTGGCCGATCATACTCATTAGTTTTGCAGTAGGGTTACAAGTATTTAGCAATTACGGCCCACCGCCAAATTCGATATCGGAAATGAATATATCTGCATTGTTTATTTATACGGTTTTCGCTCTATTGGCCTATATGGTCGATAAGTCACGCACCCATAAAGGCAGAATTTAAATAGCATTAAATAGCCTTCAACATATCTACGAAACCATATGCCAATTTATAAACATCCCCCGGCCAACGGGCGGAGATTAGGTTTCTGTCTTTGACGATAAAGCCTTTGTGCGGGTTTTTAGCTGTACCAAATGTCTGATACAGGTTTCCGGCTTTGAAATCTTTTGGACTCGCTAGCACCTGACTGACCTCATCTTGCACAGAAACGGGATAGGTCTGGTAATGTGTACCCATAGTCTTCTTGGTCATTTTATAGGCAATATTTTCTTGAAAATTATTTAGGCCTGTGACCTGATAGCCGTGCAAAATCGACAGCCCATCAGAATTCTTTGTGCGCGCCAAAGCCAATATTCCGTGGCAGACACTCGCGACTGGGGCTTGTCTTTCAAAAAAGTTTCGACACACGGAAAACACGTGCTCTGATTCTAAATAAGGTTTCATACCCGGCGCATGTCCACCCGGTATGACAAGGGCATCAAAATCGTCAGGTTTCACATCTTGCCAAGCCAATGGGTTTTGGAATTTTTTATCTTGTTCCATTTGCCTGTAAATATCTGCATTATCTGGTTTTGCCGCTAGCGACTTTAACAGGCCGCCAAGGCCTTCACCGCTCAGCGTTCTTTCATCGCATCGTGCTTGGGTGCCGTTGCCCGTTGCGAAATGCACCTCATGACCAGCCATGTTCAATACATGCCAAGGCACAGCCGCCTCGGTAGGATCAAACTCCTCATTGGGGAGAAGCATCAAAACTTTTGCCATTTGCGTCCTAACTTTATTCGCTTACAGTTATTGGTTTGCGCGCCACAATCCGTTCACCATCCAATACATACCTAATTTCATAATCCCCAGCCTGCTTAGGCAATTTCAATTTACCCGGACTGCCATTACGTGGATAGAAATAATCATTGTATTTTTTCGTGCTTGCACCCGGTAAAACAACCGTTATCCAATCACCCTTTGCAACCGTCCCTGTAAAGCCAACGGATATAGTGGCACCGATTTTTCCGCTATTCGGTGCATCCAATAATACCGCAATTTCTTCCACAGTTATCGTTTGACGCGCGATAACAATTTTGCTGTTTTGCACAAAACGAAGTTCATAACTACCGGGGTCAACTGGCATCTCTATTTTCGAAGGCGACCCGTTTTTTGTATAGGCATAGTCTTTATAATTGCGTTCAGGTGCGTCCGGTTCTGTGATTGTAATATAATCACCAGAAGCTGGCGCAGGGCCACTCCACTCAACACTAATCTCGCTACCTACTTTCGCAATTTTTGGCCCGGATATAGTTGCAACGGATTGTGCAATTTTTATCGGGCGACGCGCCGCAACTTTATCCGGCTCATTTGCACCTTGTTGCACATAGCGTAATTCATAATCTCCTGGCGTGACCGGCATTCTTATTTCTGCGGGACTGCCCTGATGGCCATAACTATAATTTGTGAAACTACGCGGTGAAGCATCTAGGGCTGTGACTGTGATAAAGTCCCGTTTACGTCCTGGGCCCGTCCAAGGAATTTGTAAAACGGCACCCGTGTCAGCTTGTTCGGGGCCACCTAATGTAATAGTCGCTTTTGTAATTGTTATTGGCTGAGTGGCTATGACTTTATGAGAATCGCTTCTGGCATTTTTTGCAGGGCCAACAAACACATACCGCAACTCGTACTCCCCGGGTTCAACAGGCATTGTGAGTTTTTGCGGAGAGGCATTTTTTTGTGTATAAACATAGGCAAGGTAAGAACGCGGTGTTGCATCTGATTTCGTGACGGTGATATAATCGCCCTTAGTGTTTGGCCCTACCCATTCAACATCTATATGCTCGCCCGCTTCAGCCGTTTCTTTTGAGCTAATACTGGTTTCAGTTACGACAACCTTCATAGCTGTACGCGCCAAAATTTTATGAGGATTGGCCAATACATACCGAACCTCATAATCACCAGCCGTTGTCGGCGCAGTTAGTTTAAGAGGGTTACCGTTATTGGTATAAGCATAACTGGTATAGCTGCGTGCGGACGCATCTGACTCGGTTATGGTGATAAAATCAGATTTGCGGTTTGGGCCTTCCCATATTACGGAAAAATCTGTGCCAACGCTAACTTGCTCACTATCTGGAATTACTTTTGCGGGAAATTCGGGGTTAAGAACGATGGTAATAAATTGTTCGGCACCGGGTGAGGTTTTTACTAATTTAGACACACCTTTGAGACCGTCTGAACTGCGGGTCACAAATATATCGTAAACGCCTGCTGGAACCGATTGGGTTAGTGTACCTTTATCATTATCCTCGAAAACAACTTCGCCGCTGCCAGCTTGTCTTATCTCCCAGTTTAGTCCAGCTTCTATCTCTGGGCCACCTTCTAAAACAGTTGCTCTGAGACGTAAGCTTGCAGGGCCGACATCCACTTGCTTGATAATGGTCGTTCCCAAAGCCAATGACAATTCACCCGCACTCGCCGCAGATAAATAACGACCGCCCGTAGAGCTAGCGAGGCATTGCAATTGATCTTCTGTCTTCTGGTCGACAATATCAAACCCGACCACATGGGCGGTAAAATCCACGCCGTCTTTTTCCAATTGCTTGCCGAGTACGCACGGGTCAAGGTTACAAGTCTCAATGCCGTCACTGATCAAAATTACGGTGGCTTTATTTTCTGTGTATTTCAATTTCTCTGCCGCCATTTTGACAGAAGCCGAGATTGGCGTTTTACCTTTCGGGTTTACACTCTTAACCGCTTTTTTAATATCATCTCTATTGGCGCCAATTGCCGAAAGCATTTCAATATCAGAACAGTTGCCCTTTTCGTTATGCCCATAAGCCATCAATCCTAGGCGACTACTAGCTGGCAAGTCGTCTAATAATCCGTCTAAAACAGTTTTAGCAATTTCTATTTTTGCTGTGCCCTCTATTTGCCCCCACATGGAGCCGGACGCATCAAGTATGAGAATAGCATCTTCATTACTCGTCTGGGATTTTGTGGGATCTTGGGCCTGTGTGGGATCTTGAGCTTCAGCCACAATCTGCATGCCACCCGCCAACAACACAATACAAAACGAAACAATAATCTTGTTTAAATATTCAAACCCCATAACGCACCCTTTTGGCTTTTTTATATGTTACCATATTTTGCAGGTTTTGAACACTCCCAATACACTAACTGCTCACAATCCATAAAAACACCAGTAACTGTTTCGAAACACGAACCAACTTTAAATCGTTTTGAAATAAAATTTCAGGCGAAACTGGCAGGAAACAGGCATAAATCACCTTATGTTCTGCGTTCTTGAAAATTGGAATCATAATAGATGATAGATTTGCAATTTTTAACAAAAATAGTTTGAAAATTTATCCACATTTTTTCTGGGGCAAATCTATGGAATAATAGAGTTTTTTAATATCCACACATAGTTAACCAAAATTTTTAAGAGCTTATTAACAATAAAATTGACAAAGTGGCACACTAGGTATTGACGAGGTCGTGGAAATGAACACTATATGTAGTATGAAGACCGTAAGGGGCTCCAATTATTATTGAACTACCTAAAGGTGTTTGCTGGCTCCTGAACGGTATTCATCGCTGAAAAAGTATTGAAAAACATCAAGTAATATCCGGCAATAGGGCCGGTTTGAGCAGTTTAGCCATTAGAGGAAAAGATATATGTCAGAAGAAGCAAATACAGGTGCGACAGCTAGGATTAGCCACGACGAACTACATATGGACACACCTGTTACAACCGGATTTAATAAATCAAAGCCGGAAGCTGACAAATCTTCTAACTTAAAATCCTCAACCCTAAAAGCCGTAACGCACGTTAAAATTGATCGCTCTCGCGACGCACTTCTCACCGATTTTGGTAAAACCACTTTGGTTGACCGCTATCTTCTGCCTGAGGAAAGCTATCAAGACATGTTTGTCCGTGTTGCCGAACATTACGCAGACAAAGACGATCCGGCGCACGCTCAACGCCTGTACGATTATATGTCCCAACTTTGGTTCATGCCTGCCACCCCTATCCTGTCCAACGGCGGCGCAAAACGCGGCTTACCCATATCTTGTTTCTTAAACGCTGTAGACGATAGCCTTGATAGCATTGTTGATGTTTGGAACGAAAATGTCTGGCTTGCCTCTAAGGGCGGCGGTATCGGAACATATTGGGGTAATGTCCGCTCTATCGGTGAAAAAATTGGTCGGGCGGGCAAGACGTCAGGCATTATTCCGTTTATCCGCGTTATGGACAGCCTGACATTGGCTATTTCCCAAGGATCACTACGCCGTGGTTCTGCGGCGGTTTATCTCGACATCCATCATCCGGAAATCGAAGAATTCCTAGAGATACGCAAACCAAGCGGCGACTTTAACCGCAAGAGTTTAAACCTACATCACGGCCTTAATATTACTGACGAGTTCATGGAAGCTGTGCGCGATGGCGACGAATTTGCTCTGCGCTCCCCCAAGACCGAAGAGGTTATCAAAAAAGTTGACGCCCGTAAACTGTGGCAAAAAGTTCTGGAAATGCGCTTGCAAACCGGTGAGCCATATATGGTATTCTCTGATACAGTCAATGCAGCATTGGCCACACACCAAAAAGAGCAAGGCTTACGCGTTCAGCAATCTAATCTGTGCGCAGAGATAATGTTGGCTACAGGCAAAGACAAAGCCGGTCGTCAACGCACCGCCGTTTGCTGTCTCTCTTCTGTCAACGCAGAGAAATTTGACGAGTGGAAAGACAAACCAAAATTCATCGAAGACATTATGCGCTTCCTCGACAATGTCTTGCAGGATTACATCGACAATGCGCCCGAAAAAATGTCGGATGCCGTTTACTCTGCGATGCGCGAGCGTTCCGTTGGTCTCGGTTTAATGGGTTTCCATTCCATGCTTCAATCCAAAGGCGTACCGTTTGAAAGCGGCATGGCCAAAGCGCTCAACACCCGTTTGTTTAAACATATCCGCAGTAAAGCAGACGCAGCCAGTGTTAAATTGGCCCACGAACGCGGCCCATGTCCGGATGCGGCTGACGCAGGACACATGGCGCGGTTCTCCCACAAAATGGCCGTAGCCCCGACCGCCTCTATCTCAATTATTTGCGGCGGTACTTCAGCTGGTATCGAACCTATTCCGGCCAATATCTATACCCACAAAACTTTGTCGGGTTCGTTCACCGTCCGTAATAAATTCCTCGAAACCCTGTTCGATGAAAAAGGCATCAATACGCAGGAAACTTGGAACTCTATTCTAGAGCAAGAAGGCTCAGTGCAACATCTGAACGAATTATCCGAAGACGAAAAAGCAGTATTCCGCACTGCGTTCGAACTTGATCAACGTTGGGTTATAGAATTAGCAGCAGACCGCGCACCGCTAATTTGCCAAGCTCAGAGCCTCAACATCTTCATCCCGGGCGATGTAGATAAATGGGACCTGCACATGCTGCATTGGAATGCATGGGAAAAGGGCATTAAGTCTTTGTATTATTGCCGTTCCAAATCCGTACAGCGCGCAGCTTTCGCAGGTAGTATTGACGAAGAAAAACCGGCTAATGACCAAGAAGATGATATGCAAGCCGCCATGCAAGCCGCCGCACCAACAGACTACGATGAATGTCTTGCCTGCCAGTAAGTTGACTATCTGCAAGTTGATCTATCTGTAAGTTGGCTTGTGAGTAAGCTTTGACCTAGCAATAAACTTATCTTCAATTATTTGCCTAACCCATTTTGGTTAACTGCAAGTCTACACCTAACATCTGTGCAAGATCATCAAAATGCCCGCGCGTGCGGTCGATAATCAGCGCTTCGGCACCTTTATCCATCTGCAAAACCAAACCCGCATCTAACACATTAACCTCAAACTTTTGTAACGTGCTTGAACTTCGCCCGCTAAGAACTGTAGCCGCTCGCATAGCCTCACCGTAAACTCTAGCAGATAATTGCTCACTTTCACTCAATAGTTTTTGGATTACGGCATTATCCGGAGGAGTTTTGCGGCTCCGATAAGCCCTGAATAACATTAGCGCCAAATATGCCCGTTCTTTATGTGTGAGCCCCGGTAGTGGCCCATAAAGCGCAATCTCGTAGACAATTTTAGCACGGTGATCCGGATGCAAACCTGCGCCTGTGCCGATTAGTAAACTAGCAGCTTTACGGATACGGT
>JAJFFM010000126.1 GCA_021776675.1 Robiginitomaculum sp. | reverse complement strand
AATATCCCCATTCCCAACCTCGGAATTCTTGCGGGGTGCCCAACAACAATGCGCGCGCTGCGGGCAAGTCCTGATTGCCAAGCTCGAGCTCGGCCGCCCTTGTGTTGGAGAGATAGGCCTCCCATAGAGATTCTTCGGCCTTCATACGTGCTTTCGCTTCAGAGTCGAGTGCCGAAACGGCCGCGTCCCGTGCCGTTACCAGATCTCTATTCGACTTTACAATTTGTGTAACGTACAACGCGCTGATAAGTATCAAGACGCCGGCCGCACCCACGCTGGTTGTGACTAAGGCACGATTCCGGCCGATAAATCGGGATATCCGCTCGCTTGTTGTGTACTCGTGCGCATGCACCAGAGCACCCGACTGAAACCGCTGGACTTCTTTCGCAAGTTCATTCGCTGAGGCGTAACGTCTTTCTGACGTTTTCGATATGGCTTTCTCGCAGATTGCCGCGAGTTCCGCGGGTACCTCTGGCACCAGTCCCCGAACCGGTCTCGGCTCCTCACCGATCACTTGTTCCAAAACGCGCTTTACGGGTCCGGAGGCGAACAGCGGCACTCCTGTCAACAATTCGTACAACACCGCCCCAAGCGAGTAGACGTCCGACCGTTCATCGACCTGGTCGAGTTGCCCCTTAGCCTGCTCTGGAGACATGTACAAAGGCGTGCCCATAACTGCGCCGTGCGCGGTCTTGCCGACTGCTTCCTCATCGCCCAGGTTCATCATCCGGATCGTTTCTTTGATCTCCTCGGAATGAACGTCTTCTTTGCCCTTAACCTTGGCGAGCCCCCAATCGAGAACGACTGTTTCCCCGAACTTCCCGACCATGACGTTACTCGGTTTGATGTCGCGATGGATAACGTTGAGGCTGTGGGAGTATGCGATGCCCTGGCACAAGTCTATGAAATGGTTGAGGAGCTCGAGACGTTCCTGGAGGTTACGAGCGGATTTGATTGCCTCCTCCAGCGTTTCGCCCCGGACGAGTTTCATGGTGTAATAAATGGTGCCGTCCGAACGGTGGCCCAGTTCGTACACAGGGACAATTGAAGGGTGTTCCAACTGCCCGGTGATACGCGCTTCTTGCAGGAACCGGGAGAGGAGCGACATCCCTTCACGCGCCGGACTCATCTTCGGCGCAGGTGCATCACTGGAAGGCATCAGTCCGGGCAGCAATTCCTTCAACGCAACATCGCGACCAAGGAATTCATCATGGACAAGCAGGATGCGCCCCATACCACCGCGTGCAGTCTCACCAATCTGGGAATAACGGCCAGGCGTTTCTTCCACGCCCAGTGATGAGGTGTCGGATGCGCGGTCGTCCAACCGGACCGTCTCAACGTCACCCTTTTGGTTGATGGATACGGAACCGTAGAAGGAGCGTTCCACCTGCGCGGGTCCACCTAACGAAACAAGTGTGGCTGCCACGTCTCCGCCGTGGGCTTTAATTGACTGTTCGACTAACCCGTTAAGAAACTCGCGATCGGATTCGGTCAGTGCTTGGTTCTCTATGAGTCTATCGGAGAGCGCCCGTGACGGGTCCGCAGCCCAAGCCCCCGCCGCTTCCATAATCTGCGAAGGGGTGACCTTTCGCAGTTGAACGGCGAATACGCCAAACAGGAGATTCCGGTCTCGGTCCATAGAGTTAGTTTTAGCAGAACAGCGTCAAGCGCTGCACACCCAACGATTCGAGGTCGAATCTGAGACTTATGACGACCTTACGCCATCAATACTGATCGATCACGAGCAAAGACAACGAGCTAAACCACTACCATTCAAAAACTTGTACGATTTGAGTGGTGCTCTGTAATGAAGCAGCGTTGCCCATACGGTCGGCTGTATCCGTCGTGGCTCTCGTACCGGGCCATGTATTACAGATTTCCGCCGAAAGTCTTCGCTATCGGTGGTTCCAGTAGTCCATGAAAGCTAGAGTTTCCTCCTAATCGTATCTCTCGGTACTATCTCGACTGGCGATTGCAGCTGGAGCAGCCCATGGCTAAATGGCAAGAAGTTCGCGTTTTCATCTCATCCACGTTCCGCGACATGCACGCTGAACGCGACCACCTCGTTAAGCGTGTGTTCCCGCAACTCCGCGAGCGGCTGCTTGCGTATCGAATGCATCTCATCGATATCGATCTGCGCTGGGGGATTACGGAAGAGGAGGCGGAGAACGACCGCGTCCTCAATCTATGCCTCGAACAGATTGATGAGAGCCGCCCGTTCTTTGTCGGGATTTTGGGCGAACGTTACGGATGGGTGCCCGAGCGTATACCGCAGATGGAACGGCCTGAATACGGCTGGGTCCAGGCATTGACCGGGAAGTCCGTGACGGAACTCGAAATTTTACACGGTGTGCTTCGGAATCCGAGCATGCAAGGCCATGCCTTCTTTTACTTCCGCGACCCGGAATTCGAGAAGGAGCTGACAGGTGACACACGCGCCATCTACTTTGATGAGGGCGCGAACGCCGAGAATCTGGCCGCGCTCAAAGAGGAGATCCATGCGAGCCGGTTTCCTGTCATGGATCCCTATCCCGCGAGTTGGGATGCAGGCAAAAACGAGCTTAGGGATCTTGATGCCTTCGGCGAACAGATTCTGGAGGACCTATGGTGTGGGATCCGGTCAGAATTCGAGTTGTCCGACGAGCCGCCGGCTTACGACCAAGATCCCCTTGCCGAAGAACGCGACTCCCATGACCGGTTCATCGAATCACGCACACAGATCTACATCGGCCGGGAATCGACTCAGAGGGCATTGGTGGAATACGCCGATAGCGAACACGTCGTGCCGTGTCTGGTAACCGGCCCGTCTGGTTTGGGTAAATCGGCGGCGTTGGCGAAGTTCGTCAGCGACTACAATGGCCAGCACCCTGAAATTTTCGTGGTGCCCCATTTCGTGGGAGCCAGTTCACGTTCGACGGGTCTGCGTGACATGCTCACCCGTTTCTGCCAAGAACTTAAGTTGGAGTTCAAGTTCCATGATGAGATTCTGGAGGATATCAATGGACTGGTAGCGGCGTTCGGGAAGTTTGTAAGCCATGTACCCGAGAATCGTCGCGTACTCCTCGTAATCGACGCGCTTAACCAACTCGACGAAACGGACAACGCCCACTTGCTACGTTGGTTGCCCCAAGCGTTTCCTACTAACGTCAAAATCGTGGTGAGTTGTATAGATGATCCTGGCCGTGAGGAAGTCGTCCTCGACGCCTTTAATGATCGGGCCTGCGAGCGTATCGAGATTTTCGCGCTCACCGCCGAGGAACGATTTGAAATCGCTACTAAAGTCCCATTGGCCTCCGCCAAAAAGCTCGACCCGGCGCAAATGGAACATCTCCTGAAAAACCCTGCTACGGAAAACCCGCTATTCCTTCTAGTAGCGCTCGAAGAACTGCGCGGCTTCGGCTCGTTCGAGGCGCTCAACGAACGCATCGAGCAGTTTCCTTACGGTGATGAGCCGGTCACGGCACTATTTACCCAAGTGATCGAACGTCTCGAACAGGATTTCGACACCGCGATTGTACGCGACCTGTTGACGCTACTGGCCAGCGCACGGCGGGGTCTATCGCAAACGGAACTCCTGGAACTCATCGAGGGCCACGGCGATCTTTCCGCATCAACCGGCGACGTCTTTCCTGTCTTCCGGCAAATCCGGGCGCACCTGCAACACCGTGGCGATCTTCTCGACTTTTCCCACCGGAACCTCTATAAGGCTGCACACGCGCGATATCGGTCAACAGATACCGAGGCGAACGCCGCCCATGGTCGTCTTGCAACCTATTTTTCCGCGCAGCCGAACCATCTATCCGACGGAGGCGGAATTGAACGCACCAATCGGCGCAAAGTGGATGAACTTCCTTGGCAGTTGATCGAGGCGGGCGTCGTAGGCGAATGTGCACTTGTGATTGAAGACTTTGATTTTGTTGAGACCAAAGTCGAGGCGAAACTTCTTTACGACTTGCTGGAAGAGTGTGACACGCTGCATCGCGATGAACGTGTCGATGATTCGAACCGCCTCAAACTAAGAACCTTGTCACGGTTTCTTCGGGGTTGCTCTCATCAAATAACCAAATATCCCGAGATTCTTTATCAAACCGCGATGAACGAAGCCGTCGACCATTCGGTCCGAGCAGCGGCATCTCTCCGCACAAAAACCAATGGCGGATCGCGTCCTTGGTTTCGGTACAAATCATCGATACGCGCCGATCTTGGAATGCTGGCAACATTGAGCGGACATACCTCGAGCGTTTACGACGGTGCTATAGACCCTAGCAATGAAATTATTGCTACCGGGGGATGGGATGGCACAAGACTATGGGCAGCCGATACCGGAAAGGAAATCCTGTATGGGCCTCTAATAACCGACGTCAGCACATTCGTCAGTTTTGATGCCAAATTTCTCTACGTCGCCGGCCCGAATGCATCACGCCAACTGCGAAAGATTCGAATCTTCGATGTCGGACAATGGAACGAGCAGGAATCGTTACAGCTTCCGGAAGTCGAGCATCTCGGGACGCCAGATGGGTTGTCCGTTTCGAATGATGGCTCGACGATTGTGCTGGAGTATGACGATGGCGCCACGAATGTCTACAACCGTTTCGAGAACAAGGTTGTTCGAATTGAA
>JAJFFM010000125.1 GCA_021776675.1 Robiginitomaculum sp. | reverse complement strand
CGGGTATTGCTTAAAGATATTGGCGAATCTTTTTTGTATCTGTTGTGAATTTGGTTTTCAGCATCTGAGTAAATTTTCTCCAAATTTAACCGAGCGTCAATCAAGGCCAGTATTGTGCGGTTTTGGAGGCTATGTTCAAATTTAGAAAATCTATTGCGTTTATTAGCATATTCTACTATACAGTATAAAATAGAATGCGTCTGGCCTTTGCCTTGGCTAAAAACGGCGCGGGGACTGATAAAATTGCGGGCTTACTTAGGTTAGGTACCGCACCAACTGAAAGGACATTACTATGGCCGAAAAGCTTATTATTGTTATGGCTAATACTGATCCGAGAAACGCCGAAGAATTGGGTGCGCCGTTTTTCCAAGCTACCGTTGCAGCCGCTATGGATTATGAAGTTGAGGTAATCTGCACAGCGACATCTGGTGTTTTGATGAAAAAAGGTTTTGCTGAAAAGTTATTCGTCAAAGAGGGTTCCGATAAAAACGTTTACGAATTTATCAAAGATGCCCACGAGGCCGGTGTAAAATTTCTGTGCTGTTCCCCAAACCTCGACCTGTTTGATATGACCAAAGACGACCTTATCCCTGAATGTTCAGGTGTTGTCGGCGGGGCTTATCTCATCGAAGAGTTGATGGAAGAAGAAGATACGAAGGTTATGACTTACTAAAGCCCAAAAGAAGGGAGAGCCGTTCATCCCGAAGGAGAATTTATGGGACATCATTCCAATACGACCCGCGTTCAAGAACATATTGGTGACCCGCTTGAGGGCACTCAAGAAGTTTCGCGTGAATTTATGGAAGAAATTTTCCAAGGTATCCAAGCGGATATTAGATTTGATCACGAACTAAACGGTTGTCTGAATTGCGGAATTTGCACTGCGACTTGTCCTGCTGCGCATTATTACGATTTTAGCCCGCGCGAAATTGTGCAATTACTGTGGACGGAAAACCTTGAAGGTATTCATGATGCCATGCAGGAGAAAATCTGGTCATGTGCACAGTGTTATACCTGTGCGGCTCGTTGCCCGTTCGGGAATTCTCCGGGTGGTTTGGTTATGCTGTTACGTGAAGCCGCCATTAAACACGGCATGGAATCTGCGAAGTCTGTGCTGCGGCCATTTTCGCGAGTGATGCTCAAACTCATCTCTACGGGTAACCAATTGTCGCCTGATATGATTTCTAATGATGCTTTCCCTGATTGGGGGCCAAATATATGTAAGGTTGATGCACCGCTTAAATTACTGCGGGCTGCAATCCCTGTACCGACATTGAACACCATCAAAACTGCTTGGGAGACCAACCTCAAGACATCTGTAGAGCTTTATACCATCTGGGAAGAAACAGGCGTTTTGGATCAGTTGGAAACTGTGGATGAGAATTTGTTCGACGTGATTGTCGACCTGATGGACGAAAAACGTGAAGATTGGGATGATTACCTGGACGAGATAGACGAGTAATTCCAGAAAAAGTGGGAACCGGTTTTTCGGTTTGGAATTACGACCAATATAATGAGGATTAGAGCATGGTAGATAACAAAGGTAATGGCAGTAATGGAAATGGGGAACGTTTCACCGGACATGGTTCGGAATGGCGCGATAGTAATCTAAGTGCCACTGATGCTATGACGGCGACAAATTGGGTCGAGGCAAAGATCGACAAACGTTCTATGTTGACCAATAAAGACCGGGTCCATGATATCCGCGATGTCATGTGGCAGTTGGAAAAAGAGGGCGAGATCAAGGTTCACCGTGTCGGCGAACATAATAACCCGCGCATGGCCAAAACATTATATGGCTGGGATAAGAAAATCCCCACTAACCGCCTATGGCATCACAAATCATGTGGACAGTGTGGCAATATTCCGGGCTATCCGACATCATTACTTTGGATGATGAATGAGATGGGATTGGAATATCTTGACGAGACGGACCAAACATCATGTACGGCGTGGAATTATCACGGTTCTGGTATTGGAAATATCGAGAGCTTGGCAGCCGTTTTCTTGCGCAATTTTCATCAGGCTTATGTGTCCGCCAAGGCCGAAGGTCTGCCGGAGGGTTATTATTATCCGCTTGTCCACTGCGGCACTTCATTTGGTAATTACAAAGAAGTGCGTGAGTATCTTTTACTCTCTGCTGAGCTCCGCGATAAAGTTAAGAAAATTCTCGGCAAATTGGACCGTCTTGTTGACGGTAAACTCTTAATTCCTGAGGAGATTGTGCATTACTCCGAATGGGTACATGTGATGCGCGGTGATATTGCCAACCGCCAGACTATTGACGTGTCTGGTGTGCGCGCGACTATTCATCCTGCCTGTCATGTTTACAAAATGATCCCGCAAGACGTTATTTATGATGACGATGTGCTTGACGGTAACCGTGTAGCGGTTTCTACAGGTGTTATGCAGTCTTTGGGTGCGCAAGTTATTGATTATTCAACTTGGTATGATTGCTGTGGTTTTGGCTTTAGACACATTATTTCCGAGCGCGAATTTACCCGCTCATATGCAATTGACCGCAAAATTAAAATCGCCATAAACGAAGCTAAGTCGGACGTTATGATTGGCCATGATACGGGCTGTATTACCACACTGGATAAGAACCAGTGGATTGCCAAAGCTGATGAGCAAAATGCCGGCCAAAACTACGAGCTTCCGGTTATTTCTGATATTCAATTTGCTGCTCTTGCTTGTGGGGCTGACCCGTTCAAAATTGTACAATCACATTGGCATGCTTCGCCGTTCGAGAACTTATTTGAAAAAATGGGTATTGATTGGGAAGCAGGCAAAGCCAATTTCGAGGCTTATTTAAAAGAAGTTGAAGCCGGAAACCAAGATAATCTATACGATCCGCGCCGCCGCATTACTGGTGGACCGGGATATATCAATGTTGAAGAACGTAAAAAACTGGGAATGATAAAATGAGCAAACCAATTCTAGTCGTCGGCGGCGGGCCGGCTGGCCTATCCGCAGCACATTCACTGGCTTGTGTTGGCCAAAAAGTTGTGCTGGTTGAAAAAGAAGACACACTTGGCGGGGCGCCAATCTTGAGCGGTTATTCCAAACTTGTCCCCAGCGGCGAGTGGGCAAAAGATGCCATCGGCTCCATGGTCGAGCGGGTTGTCAAAAATAAACTTATCAAAATCCACACGGGCGTTAGCGTCAAAGAATTTTCTGGCAAACCCGGTAATTTCAAAGCGGAATTGTCGGATGGTAAGAAAATCACGGCAGGCTCGACAATTTTGTGTACAGGTTTCACTCACTTTGACAGCATCAACAAACCGGAATGGGGCTTTGGATCTTTCCCGGATGTTGTGACCACAACACAAGTCGAGCAAATGATCTCTAGCGGGCAGGGCGTACGTCGCCCGTCCAACGGCGAAAAGCCAAAACGCGTTGCTATCCTTCTGTGCGTTGGTTCTCGTGACCGCCAAATTGGCCGCGAGTGGTGTTCTAAAATCTGTTGCTCAGTATCTGCTAAAATGGGCATGGAAATCCGCGAAGAACTGCCGGATTGCCACGTTTATGTCTATTATATGGATATCCGTACATTTGGTCTTTACGAAGAAATGTACTGGAAATCCCAAGAAGAGTTTAAGGTTAAATATATCAAAGCCCGTATCGCCGAAGTGACCTCTGACGGTGACAAAGTTATAGTCAAAGGCGAAGATACTTTGGTTAAACGCCCAATCACCATTCCGTTCGATATGGTTGTCCATGCGATTGGTATGGATCCAAATGTCGACAATATGCTGATCTCCAGCATTTTCGGTGTTGATTTGCACAATTGGGGCTTCCTTGATCAGCAAAACATGTACGGCACAGCCGGCGCAACCTCACGCGAAGGTGTATTTGTTGCGGGTGCGGCTACGGGCCCGGAAACAATCGACGATAGTATTGCTCAAGGTTCAGCAGCGGCTATGTCAGCCCTTGCTAGTGTTGGGGCTAATTTGACCACAAAAACAGCTGCAAAGTAAAGTATATGGCATCATTTTTCTCAAGATTTAAAGCAAAGGATGGGGCGGCCGCCCAAGGAACAGCTATGCCTGTACCGTCTGCCGTTGCGCTTGAGATAGATGGTCCTATATTAGCATCAACTTTGGAAAACTTACTGACGGCTTGCGAAGCTGACGGCGGGGTAGAACGTTATGTGGAAGCCTTGAAATTTAAATCTTCCTTGTTTCAAGATGCTTTCAAAGATGCAGGCGATAATCTGACACCGGAAAGTTTCGCGAAATTGTGCATGTTTATGCCGACCGTGAGACGCCGAATTGGTGATAATCTTGAAGGTGAAAAATTTGCGGTTCTTATCTCTGCTATCAAGTGTCTCTTTGGCGCGGGCGATATCGATGCACGCATAAGAGTGTTTCAATCAAAGTTTCCTCAAGACAAAAAACACCGCTGGGTCAAAGACTTAGCCACAGAAATTCTACATAATACTGATCTGGAATTGTATCCGCTCATGCATCGATGGGTCTGGGACCGCAAAACCAATTCCGGTGTTATCCGCGAAATATGGTTTGGTGATGTCGATGCTGAAACGCTGTATGTGGATGATACCTATGAAGTGTTTTTGAAACTCCGCGAAGAATTGTCAGGTTATCTCACTGATAATGGCATATACTCAGACATACTCTATTATGTAGATTTACTGTGCGCCCAGAGCTACGCCAATTATATTGCAGCACAGGGTGGCTTGTATCTGAAGGCGGATTTTTCATCCAAAGAAGAACCCATTGTTTTTACCCGCAGACTGCTTGGTCTGGACGGAGTAGCCGCCAAAACCAATCTCGATACAACCCCGTCAATTATTGATGGGCGTGCCAATAAGAAAAACTCAATAGCAGACGTCCTGCGTCTAACTGAAACCAATTAAGGCCTTAATATCTATGAAAAATTGGAGTAATTAAAAATGGCTATTCATGAAAAAAGCCTGATTAGACCGGAAAATCTGGTTACCCATGATAACCTTGTTATTGACGGAGTAGACGTATCTGGTGATTGGTCGACCTTTATCCGTACGCGGGTTGTCTCTGATTATAATGAAGACTTACAAGAAGAAATTGCGGCGCTTCCGGGCGGCGAGTTTATTCATCGGTGTTGGCAATGTGGCTCGTGTACCAATTCATGTACAGTAAATGCGGAAAATCCTGATTTCAATCCACGCTACTGGATTTACCTCATCCGTATGGGCATGGAGGACGAATTGCTGCGTGATAAAGATATTATCTGGCAATGTGTGTCTTGTAATAAATGTACGTCTGCCTGTCCGCGTGATGTGGTGCCGGAAGGTATTATGAAAGCTACGGCGCATTGGATGGAGCTTAAGGGGCATACGCCTAAAACCGCATCAACCATTTTCGATGAAGTGTTTTCTCACCAA
>JAJFFM010000124.1 GCA_021776675.1 Robiginitomaculum sp. | reverse complement strand
GGTCTTTTCCAATGATGTCAGATAAATTTGAAATTGAAGCAGAAATGACTATTCACTGTTTGGAAATGCGCTTGCCCTTCGCCGAAGTCCCCGTGCCGTTTTTTGATCGTATCGGCGGGGAAAGCAAGCTGTCGACACTTGGTGATGGTGCCCGTATAGCCTGGCTCATGGGTAAGCTATACCGCGATCAACAGCCCATGCGGTTCTTCTTATTTGGGGCATTGATTATTGGATTAATCAGCCTAGCCATCGGCGTACCAGTGGTCTTTGAGTTCTTTGAAACCGGATTGGTCGAACGATTCCCCACGGCATTTTTGGCTGCATTTCTAGCCCTTGGGGCCGCCTTGTCTTTGACCTGCGGTATTATACTCGATACGGTTAAGCGTCTTCGTATTCAGCAAAAAATGCAGGCTTATTTAAGCGCATTTACTGAAGAACGCTAATCTCACAAAAATGTGGTTGGTATATGAGAGCGAGGATGGCTAACTGGTTACCATGAAAAATATACGAAACACACTCTTGGTTGGATTTGTGTCCGCCATGGCAATGGTACTCGTTGCCTGTAGTAATGCTGATGGGCAAGAAAACATCCAACAGCCAGTGACGCAGAAAATCCCTCTCACAACTGCACAGGAAAATTCACAGGAAACCCCTCAGGAAAATCCACAGGCAAATTTACAGGCAAACATTCAGGCAGAGGCCGTCTTTGCGGGCGGTTGTTTTTGGTGCGTTGAAGCGGATTTTGAAAAACTGCCCGGTGTTATCGAGGCTATCTCAGGCTATGCAGGTGGACATGTGGTAAACCCGAGTTACAAACAAGTGGTTCGCGGCAATACGGGCCATTACGAAGTTGCAAAAATTATTTATGACCCAAGCCAAGTCAGCTACGCAGAATTACTGGAGCATTTCTGGACGAGCGTAGATCCAACCGATGACGGCGGTCAATTTTGTGACCGCGGACAATCTTACGAAACGGCTATTTTCGCCAATCCGTCACAAATTGAGCTAGCGCGAACCTCTAAGCAAAATTTGCAAAGTTCTGGACGGTTGAAGGATGATGTCGTCACACCGATCATTGCAGCTGGCCCATTTTACAAAGCCGAGACCTATCATCAGGACTATTATAAGAAAAACCCTATACGCTATAAATATTACAGAAATGGCTGTCGCCGAGATAAGCGTATCAAGCAAGTTTGGGGTGATTTAAGTTTAAATTAAGCTGTCAATACCCGCATATTGACCGCCGTGAAATACAAGCGGTGTATTATTGTTGCGGCTGAATTTAATGACTTCACCGACAATAATAATATGATCGCCGCCTTCATAATGATGTGCAGTCTTGCATTCAAACAAAGCAGAGTATTCAGGCAAAATTGGAATACCGCCAAGCCCTTTGATGGTTTCTATGCCCTTGAACTTATCCGTATTTGGTTTGGCAAAACAGTTGGAAAGCTCACCCTGCCCCGTACTAAGGACGTGCACATTAAAATAAGGCGTGTGTTCGAAAGCAGGTAAGCTATATGCAGATTTATCAAGAGACCACAAAATCATAGGTGGGTTCATGGACAGGCTGTTGAAGCTGCTAGCCGTAACCCCAATAGATAATCCGTCCTTATCCAAGGTCGTAATAATTGTCACGCCTGTAGCAAATCGCCCCAAAGCTTTGCGAAATTCGGCCTTGTTAAAATTTGTGTTGCTCATTTCTTATCCAGTATTTCTACACTGTATGATTTAGATGTCCAATATATCAAACTTGGGTTATGCCATGGGCAAGCTCCAATAAGTGACCATTATATGGTCGCCCCGCTAGGCCTGCAATGGTTAAGAGCCGAAACTCTGTAGATTTCAAAAATAAAGTAATATGTGGGATTTTAAGTTTTCAACATTTTGGTTTTTAAATTTGAGGGAGAGAGTAATGAGCGAAGTAACTTTAGAAGTATTGATAGAAAGAGCCCATAGCCTTATACCTGTATTGAAGGAACGCGCACTTGCAACGGAGCGTCGCCGCGAACTACTCCCAGAAACCATGGCGGATTTACACAAGCTCGGCCTGCTTAAATACTACCAACCCAAAATGTTCGGTGGTTATGAAATGGATTGGGGAGCGCACGCTCACATTGCGACAGAACTTGCCAAGGGCTGCACATCCACCGCATGGATACAATGCGTGGTCGGCGCACACACATGGATGGCTGCGCGTTTTGGTATGCAAGCACAAAAAGAAATGTTTGCAAATCCAGATGTTCTAATCGCAACGGCCTTTGCCGGTGGACGTAATGTAGACGTTAAAAGAGTTGAGGGCGGCTATCGATTAACCGGAGAATGGTCATTTGCGTCTGGCCTATCCCATTCAGAATGGGCAATTGTTGGCAGTCAGACAAAGTCTGCGACGCGCGACGAATATGAAATGGCCCTATTTGCATTACCGGAAGGTGATTTTGGCAAGAACGATAATTGGTATGTTTCGGGCCTGCGCGGCTCTGGTTCTATGAATATTGTTGTCGACGATGCCTTCATTCCTGAACATCGTGCTATCCCGATTAACACATTTGATACGGGTGCGCTCGAAGATGCTAAAGTTCATGGGTGTTATTCTTATCAGGCTTATATGCCGGAATATTTCTTCTCCGTTCCCCTTGGCCCAATCGTTGGCACAGCCATGGGTGCGATGGATGCTTATCTTGAAATTACCAAACGACGTTTTGGCGCTATGTTCGGCGAAAAAGTAGCCGAGCAAATTCCCGTGCAAACTCGGGTTGCGGAAAGCACAGCAGAAATTGCTGCTGCGAAATTGTTGTTCGACCGCGTATTCGAAACCTTGCACAACCGCGGTTCTCAATATGAGCGCGTCAACAAAGACGAGTTGGTACGTATGAAACGCGATTGTGTGTTTGTTGGTAAATTATGTTCGCAAGCTGTGACACGGCTGGTTAAAATGATGGGGGCCAGCGGATTATCAGATACCAATCCCGTACAGCGCTTTCACCGCGATATGGAGGCGTTAACAGCTCACCAAAGCCAACAGTGGGAAATCGGCATGACACCTATTGGCCGCTATGCGCTTGGCTTGGAAACCGGCAACCAAATTATAGACGGAGCGCCAGAAGGCGATGGATTTTTGTACTAGATCATGAGCGAGACCATAAACGAGACCATGAACGAAACCATGAGCAAAAATAGGCAACTAAGGCTGAAACGAAATATCAAGCAGGGCGAAGCCATTTCCCTGGACTTGTTTGATATGGTCACTAGCCCCATACCTGACCCAGGCGCGGGACAGTTTCTAATGAAAACAGTGGCGCTGGGGACGTCTCCGGCGCAGCGAGCTTATTTGATGGGATCAGATTCGCGTTTTCACGAACCGTTAGACATTGGTGAGTTGATGCGCGGGCGTGGCATTGGTCCGGTGCTCAAATCCAATCATCCCGATTATAAGGCCGGCGATGTGGTGGCCTGTTCAACAGGCTGGCAGGACTATTCGATCCAAGACGGCGATCAGACCAAAATGCCGGTTAAAACTTTGCAAAAAATCCATAAGCCGCAAGAACCATTATACCTACATCTTGGTACACTTGGCGCATCAGGTTTCGCAGCCTATTACGGCCTGCTTGATGTGGCTAAACTCGTTAAGGGCGATACGGTGCTAATCTCGTCGTGTGCGGGTGGGGTTGGTTCTATCGCGGCACAAATTGCTAAGCTCAAAGGATGTACGGTTATTGGCATAGCGGGTGGGCCTGATAAATGCACGTGGATAAAATCCGTACTTGGCGTCGATCATGCTATCGATTACAAGTCTGAAGATTTATATGACAAACTAGCTGAGTATATCGCAAATAATTCTTCTGGTGGGGTTGATGTTTATTTTGACAATGTTGGCGGCGACACGCTTGATGCGGCCCTTAAAAATTTGGCCCTACGTGGCCGAATTGTTATCTGCGGGTTGATTTCAACAGAATATCATGAACCACCTTTACCGGGGTCGCGTCATTATTATAATTTAATCTACAAGCGCGCCCGTATGGAAGGTTTTTTTGTTTGGGATTATTTTGAGCAATTTGCAGACGCAGAAGCCGAGCTGACCGAGTGGTATAAGCAAGGCAAGATTAAGCCAACGGAACGTGTATTCAAAGGTCTTGAGGCCGCCCCCGAAGCCCTGCAAAGCCTATTCGCAGGCGTGGATACAGGCATTAAGGTGATAGAACTTTAGCATTTGGCCGTGCAGCAATTGGTCTCGTCGGGGCTTTAATTTACAGTTGAAATAATACCCTCAAGTCTATTAGTCTGGAATACAAACAAAACATAGAGAGGTATCTCCATGACCAAATTAAGTGTTCCGTTCAGCAAGCTGTTTTTTATCTCCTTGCTAGGGTTTAATTTCTTATTGGCTACATGCGGAGACACGGACCAAACTCAATCCCAATCTGTCAATCGAAGCTCTGAAAGCATGGCCGCATATCTGGAAAACATGCCAAAGGTAGAGCTACATTTACATCTGGAAGGTACGCTCAGCCCTGACGTCACAGCGGTTATTGCTACCCGAAATAATCTTAATTATTTTACGACGCCCGAAGAGGTCAGACAGTCACTTGCAGCTCGCCCGCCTGGATTGATGGGGTTTTTGGAGCATCATTTTAAATCTCAAGAGGTTATGTTGACCAAGCAGGATTTCCAAGATGCGGTTTACAGCCTCACGAAAAACCTAAAGCAAAACAATGTTGTCTACGCAGAGATATTTTTCGACCCGCAAGCCCATACGTCGCGCGGTATCAAGTTCGAAGATATTATTGCAGGCATAGACGCAGGTCGTAAAGCGGGCGCCCAAGATTTCGGTCTGCAGCTAAACTTAATCATGTGTATTAATAGAGAACGCAGCGTGGAGAGTGCCATGGAAATGCTCGACCAAGCCAAGCCCTATAAGCATTTGATTGTTGGCCTGGGCATGGACTCGGGGCCAGAATACGGCAACCCGCCGATTAAGTTTTCGGATGTATATGCCCGTGCGCGCACCGAAGGCTATAAGCTGACGGCCCATGCGGATGTAGATGTGCGCGACACGCTCGTGCATATTCGCCAACTGTTAAACGATATAAAAGTGGACAGAATTGACCACGGCCTGAATGCTTCTGATGACCCAGAGCTGATGAAAGAACTTACTACGCACAATATGTGCCTGACCGGAAGCCCGGTGAAGAGAAAGTCAGACCCACAACTTCAAGATATAGACCGCATAACCACACTGGATAGAAATGGCATCTGTATTTCCATGCATACGGACGACCCCGAAGAATTTGAAAGCGGGTATCTGAACAATATGATGATAAAATTCGCGGACGGCAGTGGTTATTCCAAGGCCGACATGACAAGATTGATGTACAATGCCTATATAGCAATGTGGCAACCAGAAACCCAAAAACAAACTTATATAGATAGCTTGAAAAGTTATTCGGCTGAAGGCGGTATTGCATGGGACGATGTTACTAATTAGGAGATATGTGTGAGCAGGCCTGTCAAACTTATTGGACTTCCTACGGATCGGAATTCCTCACATATACGCGGCCCTGCCAAAGCACCGTCCGCTATTCGCAAGGTGCTCATGAGCGGTATGAGCAATTTGTGTGCAGAGAACGGTACCGACTTGGAAAACCCCGATGTGTTTGTGGACGGCGGTGATGTTGATCTGTGTGAGGACGCAGGGGATTTCGCAAAAATAACAACTGCGTCTGCGCTAGCATTTAAAAATGGTGCTGCTGTTTTCCTCGGCGGCGATCATTTCGTCACATGGCCGATTATTGAAGGGCTGGTGAGTGCGCGGATAGAACTACCGCATCTGGTTCACATAGATGCACACCCGGATTTGTACCCGGATTTTGAAGGTAATCCCGAATCCCATGCATCACCTATGGCACGGCTCAATGAAAATGGACGGCTGCGCTCATTGACCCAGATAGGTATTCGCACGGTAAATGATGTGCAGCAAAAACAAATAGATCGCTATGGTGTCAAGGTCATCGCGCCGTCAGAGCTATCAAATTTGGCAGATATGTTGCCTACAGGGCCAACTTATATATCGATTGATCTGGATGGGCTTGACCCCGCATTTGCTCCCGGCGTGTCACACCATGAACCGGGCGGTTTGGCGGTTCGCGAAGTGCTCGACATAATAGGGCGGTTGCCGGGACCAATTATTGGCGCAGACATTGTCGAGCTTAACCCTTCGCGTGATATAAATGAGATGACCGCCGCCGTAGCTGTAAAATTATTGAAAGAATTGGCCGCCCGTATCCATGCGGACCAGACTACGTAGATCAGAATACTTAGACTAGGCAGCCTAGTGCGCTGCAATAACCTGCTTGAGCATATCTTTATTAATATAGCCGTCTGCGGGTACGCCGTTGGCATATTGCCAAGCGCGAATTGCACGTCTTGAACTGGGGCCAATCATGCCGTCAATACCACCCGTGCTATACCCTTGGCGGGACAGGGCGGTCTGCAGGTTCTTTTTATCCGTAAGGGATAATGGTTTATCTGCGCGCGGCCAATCTTGGATAATAGCTTGCTTACCGAGTAAATGGTCAGCCAATACATTGATACCGAGCGCATATGATGTTGAGTTATTATATTTTTTTATAACATCGAAATTTTTAAAGGTCAGGAATACTGGGCCTTCTGCACCTGCAGGTAATAACAGTTTTGCCTCAAGAAATAGGGCATCATTTGACCAGTTTAGCCCACTGACGGACCGTACACCCATGCCAGCCCACCCCGATATGGTGCGCTTGGAGCCATTTGATAAATTGTAATTAAAACCTTTGGGTAATATGACTTCGGTGGTGATTGGTTCTGTAGGCCGCCATCCAAACCGTTTTAGATAATAGGCGGTAGATGCCAATGCATCGCCTGCGCCATACCATAAATCTTTATTACCGTTATTGTCATAGTCTACGGCGTAATCGCGAAATGTAGTTGGGATAAACTGGGTCATGCCCATTGCACCTGCCCATGAACCGATGAGCTGGCTTTGGCGCACTTCACCGCTCGATAGAATATCTAATATGCCAAATAATTGTTGCTCACCAAATTTTTTACGCCCCCCCAATACCGCCAAAGTTGCTAAACTATCAATCATGTTATCACTGCCCATGATAGCACCATAGGCCGATTCTAGTCCCCAAATTGCAGTTAGGACATGTCGGTCAACGCCGTAGCGGGTCTCCAAATCAGTAAATAATTGTTCGTGTTTCGCTAATTTAGCACGCCCGCCATTTAAGCGGCTATCCGACATTACGCCGTCAATATACACCCAAATTGCACGGGTAAATTCTGGCTGAGATTTGTTGCTTTTAATGGCTTTGGGATTGATTTTAGCTTGCCCGACAGTTGCGCTCAGCAATTCGCTGTCATAACCCTTAGCCAAGGCACGCGCCGTAAAGTCCCGTTTCCATGCAGTAAATTGCTCAGCCTGTGTTGTTTCGCTCGCAGGTTTTATGTCTTCTTGCTTGGGTTCAGAGGCGGCTTGGCTTGCGGCTTGCGTAGAAACACAGGCAAAAAGAGTAAAGAAAAGAACGGTTATATATTTTATCATGTTATCACGCTATCAAGCGCACATGCATTTGACCAGATGCTTTGTGATTTCCAGCTGTAAAAAACACAGTTAAAAGCCTCTAAAAGTCACTTGACTCATGAATAGCGCGCCACTAGGTTCCGGCCTCGAATTCAAATGGGCTTATGTGCACTCTTATGCCCCTAAATATTAGTTAAGCAAAGTATATACATAGGTAAAGATCATGAAAGTCCGTTCATCACTGAAATCTCTTAAAAACCGTCACCGCGACTGTAAGATTGTTCGCCGTAAAGGTCGTCTTTATGTCATCAACAAAACCAATCCACGGTTTAAGGCGCGTCAAGGCTAGTCATATCAGCCAAAGTCATATCGGCCCAAGTCATTAGGACTAGGCCTATCGGTTAGCTTGGGCAAATTCGCTTATTCTGACAATCTCTTCATATATGCAATCTCGCCCTTGCCATTTTGCGCTAGGGGCGTAAATTCGTGTCTATGAGACAATTTATCATCACCTCTGTATTTATAGTTCTGGGCATATTTCTGGGCATATTTCTAGTCGCCGGGCAGTGTTTTGCCCAAGACGCGGAGCAAGAACCTAATCTGCCGCCGCTCGCCCCTGCACCAAAAGAGCAGCCATTAGAAAAACCGGAAACCAATTCTGAAACTTCCACCCAAGCTGATGAAGCTCCAAAAGGCGGCAAAGACTTGACGGTACGATCAGAAGAAGACCGTGTGGAAATGCTCGTGGATTTATTTGCTAATTTAAAAGCCGAGACCGATGAGGGAGAGGCGGAATTAATAGCCGAAGAGGTCTGGGCCGTGTTTTTACAGTCCGGCAGTGCCTCCGTAGATTTTCTATTACACCGCGGCATAGCGGCGCAAAACGGCGGCAACAATAAATTGGCCAGACGCATGTATGATCATGTATTGCGCTTGCAACCTGATTACGCAGAAGGTTGGTCTCGCTCTGGGCGTTTGGCTGCGGACGAAAGAGATTTAAACCGTGCCGTTTCGGACACCACACGGGCGTTGATTCTAGAGCCACGGCATTTCTATGCCCTGTGGACGCTGGGAAATATATTGGAAACTCTGGAGCGTCCGGATGATGCTTTCGAAGTTTACGAACAAGCCAACAAAGTATACCCCCAGCACAAACAAATTAAAGAACGGGTCGAGCGGTTGAAAGAAAGCGCCAGAGGAAAAGCTCTTTAAAGGGGCAAGGCTCTTTAATCACTACCCCTAGAAACCAATACCAATTTCTCTTTGCGGCTTAATTGCTTGATGACATATTCACGTTTGGATGCGGTACTGCGGTCGGGCGCAGGTTCCGCATATACCAACTCTACAGGCCCGCGACTTTTCGTGTACTTAGCCCCTGTACCTTCGTTGTGGGATTTTAGGCGTTTATCCAAGCCGTTGGTGATGCCCGTATAAAATGTCGTGTCTGCGCACTTGACGATATAGACTTTCCATTCATCGGTGGTCATTCAGTCTCCCGGTAAATGCTTCAAGAAATAGGCAATTTGATTTTCGCCCATGACTTTGCGAATGTTGGACTCTAGCATGCCTTGACGCAGCAGTGCGTCCGTTATGGCGGCAAGCTCCGAAGTATCAAGCTCCGTGGTGACAGATCCGTCAAAATCAGAGCCAAGTGCAATATGATCAACGCCGAATGTTTTAGCGCCGTGGATCAGCATTTTTGCGATTCCCTCAGGCGTCGTATCACACACCGCAGTTTCCCAATAACCAACACCGATCAGGCCACCTCTGTCGGCGATCTGCTGCATTAATCTATCGGGGATATTGCGCTTTGGATGGTCACACAGGCTTAATATGCCAGTGTGAGACACAACCATGGGCGCATCGGTAAATGCGAGCACATCTTCAACCGTTTTGATAGACGAATGCGCCACATCAATCATCATGCCTTTGTTGACGATTTTGGTGACCACTTCTTTGCCGAAAGGGGTCAGGCCGGATTTTGATACACCGTGTAAAGATCCGCCTAGTTTATTGTCAAAGAAATGCTGCAGGCCGATCATGCGAAAACCTGCATCGTAAAGCTTGTCTAGGTTTGCGATATCGCCCTCAAGTGGATGTGCGCCTTCGGTTGCCAGTACGCCGACCATTATGTCATGATTGTTTGCGCGTTTTGCCATAGCATCTCTGAGGTCAGATTTAGTTTTAGCAATGATGAAATCACCGCCTGAAAACCTCTCTACTTTATGCAAGCGTTCGGCTTGAAAAATTGCACGCTCAAAAATAGAATTCCAAGTGCGCGGTGGCCAAGCTTGCACTTGGGTCAGCAAGGTCATTTGGTCGTTTTCCATTTTATTGGCATCTGTATTCATATTGCCCGGTACATATGTCACTGTGGAAAACACCTGCAAGGCGACATTCCCTTCGCGAAAACGCGGCAAGTCGGTTTGCCCATATGTGTAGCGTTTGGCAGGGTTGCGTTTCCACAACAATGTGTCCGCATGTAAGTCTGCGGCGCGCATGCTCGCGTGGAGTTCTTTGGCTTCATCTGAAATTTTGTAGGGTTTGTGATCAAGCACAACGTTCATCCCTGCATCGACCTGGGTCGGTAAAATTTTAAAGACATAAATGCCGCCGCCGATCAAACCCAGCACCAATAACCAAGCCAATGTTTTTATAAATTTTTTCATAACGCTTCCCTTTGGTGGGACTATAGATAGATTTTCGTCCACAACAATAATTTTATGTAGCTACCATATGACCTGATAAAGCTTGCACGAATCTATCAGGCTTCATAAGTTGCCA
>JAJFFM010000123.1 GCA_021776675.1 Robiginitomaculum sp. | reverse complement strand
GCTTCGCAATATCTATACAACGCTCCATGATTTCGTCCATGTCCTCGAAGCCGATCTCGAGTCCTTCTTGGTCCTTCAGGTCGAAGAGAAAATCCTCGATGCCCGTACGCATCTGGTTCTGAACATCTGAATTGTTGACCCAGTTGACGATTCTTCGGTCTCGCATCACTTTGTCGATACCCAGCGCGATCTTTGCTCCGAGTCGGCTCAATTCCTTCGCGCTCCCGTTTTGCCTCTCAAGTATCTCAGAAATGACGCCATAGAATGCTCGCGGCGCATCAGAATTCTTCAGTTCATCGGGAACTTCGTCGCCGGTACGACTAACCACATTCTCCATGATTTCGCGCACTCGCTTGAGGTATTCGGCCGCCTGGATACGCTTCCTGCGAAACTCGTCGATTACCTCTTCCAGCAACTCTGAAAATCGCTTGTAGAACGCTGGGTCTTCCTCCATTCGTTCTTCAAGTGTTTTTTTCGTTCGCGATGCAATTGTGTCCGCCATTGCCGCGTCGCCTTCTACGCGTGCAACTTCACTCTCGAATTTTTCACGATCGAAAATGTTGACGAGAGCCGTAATCTGTTCGACTTCGCCGGCACCGACATGCTTGTCGATAAGGCGTTCAATGCGGGCTTCATAGTCTGACATATCTACGATTTCTGAGTACCGGCGCTGTACAGAAGTGCGAAGGGCACGAAAAAATTTCGCGTCTCTTTTGTAGCTTTCGATTCTCTCCTCAGGTGTCTCTTCGATGAACCGTACGTTGCCAAGGGCTATTTTGAGCGTTCCGTGAAATTGCCGGAACCGCTCGTAGAAACGTGCTCGAAGAGCTTCATCAGCCAGAAGACGCTCGTAGGCCTCCTCGTCATATTTGTTCTGAATCTCCTTGAATACGTCCCAAAGGTCTGAGTGGCGCTGTGGAAGTAGGGCTATTTCTGCGGACACGTCCGTCAGCGTACCCTCGAGGTCCTCATGGTCGAAGTCTGGAAGCGAATCGTACAACTCAAGCGCTCTTCCCAGATTCGCCAGTACCCCGCGATAGTCGATGACGTATCCAAATTTCTTGCCTTCGTGAAGGCGGTTTACGCGCGCAATAGCCTGCAGTAGTGTGTGCTCTTTCAATTCACGATCGAGGTACAAGACCGTATTTCGCGGGGCGTCAAATCCGGTAAGAAGTTTATGGCAGACGATGATAATCTCAGGTTCATCATCGTACTTAAACCCGCTAATGACCTGCCGGTTGTACTCTTCCTCCGTTTCGTAGCGCTCCATCATGTCTTTCCAGAACAGGTTAACCCGTCGTCGATTATCGCCCTTCTGGTCCTCGTCAAATTCGGATGTACTGGTATAGCCTTCGCGTTCGTCCGGCCCAGAGAAAAGGACTTCGGAAGTCACGAAGCCGAACTCGTCCAAGTATTTCTTGTAAGAAAGTGCGATATGTTTCCATGGCGCCACCAATTGCGCTTTGAAACCCGTCCCCTTCCAGTTGTTGCGAAAGTGCGTGCTGATATCCCAGGCGATCGCCATGATCCGGTCTTCTGCTCGATTCACATGGTCCGAGGTCGCGAATTTCTTCTTCAGGTCCGCGGTCTGTGCCTTGCTCAAATTCTCTGTAATCTTGTCGAACCAACGATCGATGGAGGCCTCGTCGACATCCAGCGGAACATAACGCCCTTCGTACAACAACGGAACAACGGCTTTGTCGTCAACTGCGTCCCGGATCGTGTAGATGGGTTCGATGAGCCCCCCAAACCGCTCGACCGTATTCTTGTCTTTCTTCATCACCGGTGTCCCGGTGAAACCGATGTAACACGCGAGGGGCAATACTTTCCGCATCTTAGCGTGAATCGTTCCGTACTGGCCCCGGTGGCTCTCATCTACGAGCACGAAAATATTCTCATCGGCGAATCTTGCACCCTTCACAGACGCAAGCGCTTCAAATTTGTTAATTACAGTCGTTATGACGCGGTCTTTTCGGGCCTCGAGCATTCCCGCGAGGTGTGCACCGGTTCGCGCACGCTGGGGTTCGAGTCCACAGTGATGAAAAGTTCCCCAAATCTGCTCATCCAAATCCACGCGGTCGGTAACCAGGATGATCCGTTGGTCGTGTAGGCCCGGCTCCAGCGCCAGATTCTTGGCCAACATGACCATGGTTAACGACTTACCGCTGCCTTGCGTGTGCCACACAACGCCGCCGCGCCGCGTTCCGGAATCGTCTCGCTCACGAATCCGGCTCAGCATATTGTGGACCGTGAAGAACTGCTGATACCTCGCGATCTTCTTCTCGCCCTTATCGAAAATCACGAAACGGCGACTCAGTTCAAGCAAGCGTTCCGGTCGGCAGACCGCGAAAATCGCCCGGTCTTGTTCTGTTACGCCGCGAGAGTCTTCTCCGTATTGATCGTACTCTTCGCGCACATAGTCCGCTCGTGATTCGAACACACTATTCTTCTGAGTCGATGTCATCGGCTGGTTTACGAGTTCGCTCAGCTTTACCTCGTCGATGGCCTCCTCACGCCAGCGTGCCCAGAACTTGAAAGGCGTGCCGACCGTACCGTATTGCGCGGCATTGACTGCTGTGGAAACTAGAAGTTGCGCATACAGAAACAACTTCGGGATCTCGTCGTCCTTTTGATTCCGAATGTGCTGGGAAATGGCCTGCTTGATGGGATTCTTTATATTGGGACTCTTGCACTCGATGACGCACAGCGGGATCCCATTGACGAAGAGAATTAAATCCGGACGTCGTGTTTCTCTACTGCCCGTACGTTCAACGGAGAATTCCTCCGTGACGTGATAAACGTTATTCGCCGGATTCACCCAGTCGATGTACTGCAACGTAAAGCTCTTCAGGTCGCCCAATACCGACTGTTGCAAACTTTTACCCAGCATCAACAGATCGTAAATCTTCTCGTTCGTCCGAATGAGGCCATCGAACATAACGTCGCGAAGCGCCTCAATCGCCGACGCGATATTGCCGCCGGAGAACACATGTTCTTCGCCCTTGTAACGGATCGCGTTAATCTTCGGCAGCCGCTCCTCTAACACCCCAACCAGCAGCGCCTCCGACAATCGTCCTCCACGCAGAAGCAACGCCGCCTCCGGCGTGAGGTACGTATACCCCAACGCCTGCAGCAGCTTCAGTGCAGGAAGTTGGCTCAGCCGATCTTCGTCTGTGGGGGGGGTGGGCATCAATTGTTTCCTGTTGGGAATCGTGTTCTCGCTAACCAAGGGGAGGCGTCCGGTTTATCCGGACTGGCGTTAAGTGTAGTCACCTCGATTTTTCTTGCAATATTTCCGAACTTCTTCAACCCAATTCTCATAGAAGTGCCAATGTCTTTCCGCTACAAAGCAGCCATAGCCCTTTGATGGATTTTTGGCATCTTTTTCTTGCCACAAATTTGTATGGTGATGCATTTTGAAATCTGGAAACCCCTCGCTCTTCATCAATTCGATAATTTGCCCCGGCAAGAACTTTGGCTTCTCCGTCTCTTTGATGACAGCATAGGCCTTATTGATGTCTGCAGCCAGAGGCGAATCGCTCTTTACAAACTCTATTACCTTGTCAGCTTGACCTTTCCTGTTTGCGGTCTTAGGAACAAACAAGATTCGATAAGCGTAATGCAAGCTGTTGTATTCGTCACGACTTAGTGCTTCATCGAATTCATGAACATAGCTTTGAATGTTTTTGGGGAGCTCAGGATGATCTAAGAGCATGTCTTTTTGTTCGCTATTGATAGTCGAGAATTGCAAACTGAATGCTAAATGCCTGTCTATTCCGTATTCCTCGCCGAAAAGTTTCTTAATGTAGCGATTATAGTTGAGGCAACATGCCTGAAATCGGGCACTAAGCAAATCATCAATCCTTGCTGTCATCTGATGTTCTATTTCGTGCCTTAGGCCGATCAGGAATCGCAGATTGTTCGAGGTGTTTCTATCGATCGGAGAGCTCTTTTCGTTCAGGCATTGTTCAAGCTCCCAGTACTTGAAAGCACCCCTTTTCGTTCTATCGAAATGCTTTCTTTTTCCGGTTTGCTCGAAATAACGGTATTCAACGTGTTTCGCCCGATAGTGTGCGTGAAGCAAATACGTCCAGGACACAATCATCAGGACGACATACGATTCCGCCTTGAACGTAATAGTCGGATTATTGAATATCTGGACTGCGGCAAGCGCGGCCTCTCTCGATTTTTTCACAAGCTCTGATTTGACGGAGCCGACGCGCCTGTTTCTCTGTTTACCCACTATCTTCCCCTTCATCTCCCGACATTCACTCGTAGATTGCCGGTCAGCAGTTTTCGCATGAGGCCCTTCTTCTGGGTCATAAATGCTGCGAGTTGGTCGCGGAGTTCGCGAAGCTCGTCGTCGCACGCGTTGAGTACCGCCCCAATTCTGATTTGCTCGTCCGTGTCTGGGACCGGAATTAGCATCTTTTCGAAATCTCCGGCAATCACGTTGAGTAAACCATGGGCGCGTCCACCAACTTGGCAAATGCGACGTAGCTGTCGGTTGAGTAATCCAAACTCGAACAAGTGCATAAAAAAATCGGAACAACAATCCTTATCAGTCAGGGCAAAGCAATGATAGAGCGTTGACACTGCCCCCTTGTCGTGCGCATCAAGTCGCTTGATTGCGCCGTGGGGGTAACCGTTCATGGAGCTTCGGTTGTACGCATATTCGCCGCGATTTAGTAAGTAGTAACCTTCCAGGGATACTCCGGCAACATTGCGGTTAAAATAGGTTTTCTGATCGACTAACCCATGCCGGCCAGATGCAGTTAGTACCAATTCCAGGCCGTTCGCGTTCTTGCGAGTAACTCTCTTAAACACCGCACCCAGCGGTTTGAGCGGCCAATCCTCCGCTACGGATCCAAGAAGCGTTTCGTGCCAGTTGTTCGAACTCATGAACTCCGGGAATCGGCGTGTGCCGGTGAGAAGTTTTTGCATGAGGGCGCGCTTACGCCGCTCCTTCGCCGCAATCAACCGCTTCAACTGCTCAATTGCCTTTTCCCAGGTGGCCAGGATTGAGACTATCTGCTTCTGTTCTTGTATTGACGGTTTTGGTACCAGGAATCTTTCTAGTGTGTCGGTCGCTAAACGTCCAGTTCCGTGTCCCGAATGACTTACCACGTTAAGCAGGTCTGCTTCGCGCACCTTGATGTACGCCGCGATAAACGCTCCCTCCATGTCCTCAAACGGCTCGAGTGCCTTAACGTCCTGATTAAAAGTAACATCTTTGACAGTCACACCGACTGGTATCTCCTTGTGCAGCGTCATGCCGCGAACCAGGATTAGGACCGTTCCCGGCGTGACCAAACGCGTTCCATTAGCAGCACCCGCGTCAGTGAGCTTTTCGATACTGGTGGATAAGTAGAATGTCTTCAAATCTTTCGCACTCAGCCAAGGAATGTCACCATCCCAATAGCATTGTTCGGTTCTCCTCGGCGTGCCTCCAGAGCGAAATTTGGCGACGGAGCCAAGCTCTACAAAAGGCCATGGATTGGAAGAATGATTGCTCATGCCCTACTCAACACTCGTTTTTCCGAGATCAGCAATTAGTTTTACGTTCGGATCAACTTCATAGTGGACTTCAAATTCGAATGCAGAAACCGGAATGTTGTAAGCGACTCCATCTTGGGCCTTTTCCCATTTGCCGAATGGAGCGAAAGTAACTTGTCCAGCCGTAAAGTAACTATCGACGTCTGTGCCCTCGAAATACCCGTAGACCGTTATCGCATCTGGCTTGTGAGCATTGAAGAACATGATAGCGCAGTGCTTTAGGTTGGCAATTGCATCGCTCAGGGATAGTCCGGTTGGTAAGACAGCTTTGACTGATAACCGTTTTGCGACGGAGAGATTGAACCATTCTTCCTCAACAACTTTGTAGCAACGGTTCTCACACACTGGCATCTCGACATTGTTCAGCGGAGTGCGTTCTCGCTTGTCTATTACTAGCTGATATGCCTGTGCCAGGGCTCCTTTCGAATCGTTGCGAATGGCGTCCAGTATTTTTTCGTATTCTGTCTCTCGTTTGATGCCGCGCGAGGATTCGAAGTCAAGTAGCTTCTTAACTGCGACTTCCACGATTTTCGATATGTCTTTGCCATCGTATCTTATATAAATGAACGTGTTGGGCAACCCTAGAATTTTGGTATCGTCAAGTCGAACCGGGATGAATCGGTTCTCCAGGTTTCTCTCACGGATAACGTCCCATTCAAACTGAGTCCAATCCTTTTTTCGGTAGGACTCTGAGATGAGT
>JAJFFM010000122.1 GCA_021776675.1 Robiginitomaculum sp. | reverse complement strand
TAACCGGCCTGCTTTGCTCCTCCTTGATAAGCCCCACCTTGATAAGTTATTCCTTGATTTGTACCATAACCATTTGTTGCATATGCATACCCAGAGCCGCAACCCGCATAACCTGCTTGAGCGTATTGCGCGCCATAAGCCCCTGCCTGACCACAATCTACTCCAGCGCCATAAGTGTAATTTGTTCCAGCTTGGCCGCCGCCATAGCCGAACCACGAACACCCGGATAATAAAACTGCTGATAGTGTGCAAACTGCAAGACGCATAATCGCCTTCTCCTAGTCATTTTCTAATGATTAACCTTAATATGCTTAACAAATCTTTTGCTTTGTCTTACCAAAACGTTAATTCCCTAGTTTTGCCAGATTTTTTTCAGGTTTTTTCCAGGCTTTTTAATGATTTTATATCAAAAACTGTAACTTCCGCGAATGGTCACAGGGATTGAAATAATATCATCACCTTGGCTACCATCTGAAAAATCGCGGGCGCCTTCATATTTAACACCTGCTTCGAATGCCAAAGCGGTTTTCGGCGTCATTTGCCATTCCAAACCAGCCTTCACGGCACCGTAAGGCACCCATTGGGCATCATGTATTTGTGTTCTGGTCCCAAAATTTACATCGTAAAAATCACCGTCTGCGTTTATTTGACTGCCATCAAACGCGCGACCGATGAAGCGTTGACGTTGGTTCTCGTTGACACTGGTTGCAGAATAATGTGCAGCACCACCTGAAGCGGATACGAACGGCGTTAGCGGTCTTTGCAATTGCGTTTTCAAAATGGGGTTAAAATAGTACCGACCACCTGCTTCGAAATCATATTTTTCTAAATCATTGAACTCATAATTATATGTCGCAACCACTTCATTGGGAATAAATGTCGTATTGCTCACGGTTCCGATCAAAGTTCCAACTGGGCCATTAGCAGGATCCGTAAAGTAATCAGATGTTGAAACTGTTTGCTGTAGTTCATCGATTATCTGAGCGCCGCCGCCTTTTTTGCCTCCGGCGCGGGTATAACCAGCACTGGCATAAACGGTCGCATGTTTGTTCAAAATAGCTTCCAGTCCACCTGACACTCGCAGAGGTGCCGTATAAACATCGTCAAAACTTATGTCTGGTGCGACGATTCGTTCAGCAATACTGGTATATGTGGTATTTACGACCTGCCCGCTTGCAATTGAACCCGTAGAATTTCCTTCGACAAATAAAGAGCGGTTATAGGTGGCAGCCGTCCCGGATACACCCGGCTGATATAAATTGCCTGAAAAACTACGATCAATCTCAAGTCCAAATTGGCCGCGTAGCCATGGCCTCTTTGATTTAACTTGTGGTGCATAACCTGCCTGAGCCTTTTGCGGCGCACCAACATGGGAACCATAACCGTTATTGGTATATTGAGCCTGCTGGACATATCCAGATGCTGGTGTTCCGAAAGCAAGCGTTACGTCCTCTGGACGGCATCCCGCTGGAGCTCGTTGTGCCGCAGATGTGATTTGGCAAGGGCCTAATGTCTTTTGGGTAGCCTGAGTATTCGAAGTACTTTCATAACTTGCTTTTTGCGCCTGATAGGATTTCTGTCCCCCGCCAATGCCGAGCCAAGAACAGCCAGATAATAATATCGCCGCACTGGATAATACTGTAATTTTAGAACAAGCATTTAACTGCATAGCTATTCTCATCATCATTACCCCGAAAACGGGAAGTCAGCACACGATCGCGCTATGGTTAATGACTTGATGAACCGTTATGCTTAACAACTCGTTTATCGGCAGTGATTTTTGTGGTCTTTTCAGCTCTTTTACTAAAATCCAGAACTTGGCTAAAATCCAGAACTTGGCTAAAATCCAAAACTTGTCTAAAATCCAAAACTTGTCTAAAATAGAGACAGTACGTTTTCTGGTGGGCGCCCGATCTTGGCTTTGCCGTCTTTTATGACAATAGGTCTTTCGATCAGCTTAGGGCTCTCTACCATGGCACTAATGAGTTTGTTTTCATCAGTTACATCCTTCAAATTCAGTTCTTTATAGATGCTTTCCCCTGTACGCATCATTTCGCGCAAGGATGACAGGCCGAGCATTTTCGCTATTTCGCCAATCTCCGCTTCGGTTGGTGTATGTTTTAAATACTCAATAATTTGCGGTGTCTCGCCGCGCTGAGTCAACAAAGCCAGTGTTTCGCGAGATTTGGAACAGCGCGGATTGTGATAAATTTTTAACTTCATTTTTTCTGACATTTTATTTTTCTCTTTTTGGGCATTGATTTACCCCATCTTATAAGCATATTTCCAATTATGAAAACTGAAATGAATAATTCTTCTGCTGCTCACTCTGTCGCCCACTCTGTCTCTGGCTATATCGCAAGCGGATATGAACCCGTAAGAGATGCTTTTGCAGCCAACTTTACTGATAATCTAGAGGGCGGCGCCGGATTTTGCGTATACAAAAGCGGTGAACTTATAGTCGATTTAATTGGCGGCACCAAAGACAGACGCGGTGACACGCCTTGGCAGACAGACACATTGGTACCCGTATTTTCAACCACCAAAGCCGTGGCGGCACTTGTCATTGCTTGGTTGGTTGAACAAGGTCGTTTGGACTATGAACAAACCGTCGCTAGCCTTTGGCCTGAATTTGCCGCCTACGGCAAAGGCGGTTTATCTATCGCTCAAACACTTTCCCATCAAGCCGGATTATCGGGTATTACTGAAAAAATGCGGCCCGAAGACTGGTTCGACTGGGACGGCATATGCGCACGATTGGCGGCGCAAAAACCTATCTGGGAACCCGGCACGAAAAGCGGCTACCACCCCCTGACATTTGGGTTTTTGGCAGGTGAAATTGCCCGACGTGCTGACACTAAGCACCGCACACTTGGTACCATATTGCGCGAAGAGTTTTGTACGCCCAACGACATAGATTTTTTTCTTGGTACGCCTGAAAGCGAACATGCTAGAACCGCCGATTTACACAAACCAAAAGCCATGGCAAATTTTGGCGAAATAAATGCCGCCACCAAAGCCGCATTCCTGCAACCGTGGTCATCACCCGGCAGACGCGGCACAGCGGCTTGGCGCACGGCGGAATTCGCAGGTGCAAATGGGCACGGCACGGCCAAATCGATCGCGCGCCTGATGCAATTGGCGCTTGACGGTCATATTGGTGAAACGCGTTATTTGTCAGAAACTACACTCGCCTCTTTATCAAAAGAACGTATCACAGGCCCTGATCTGGTTTTACCCTTTGAGCTCAGCTTTGCTGCTGGCCTCATGCACAGCACACCCAATTATTTTTACGGGCCTAACCCAGACACTCTTGGCCATTCTGGTTGGGGCGGTTCTTGCACCTTTGCCGATAGAAAAACCGGCATCACTTGCGCCTATGTCATGAACAAGCAAAGTCATGCGCTCTTGGGTGATGAGCGACCACTGCGTTTAATAGATGCACTTTACCGTTGTCTATAAAATACTCCTAGAAGTATCCCCTAAAAATAACGAAGTCCCATTTTTCGCTCTAGCCATTCAATCATATGCTTATTGATAGCGTCCGGCTGTTCCCACATAACCCAATGACCGCAATCCGGGACGACGACACGTTCTAAATCAGGTATCATTTGGACCATTGGTTCGGTATGTTCTGGTGGTAAGAACAAATCATCTGCGGTGCTAATCATCAAGCTTGGTTGGGCAATATCATCACTAAGGTTTTTGTCGTGGTGCCAATTATGTGTGGTATTGCGGTAAAGATTGACCCCGCCGTGAAAACCAGAATGGGTAAAGGCACCGGCGTAAACCTGTAGATCCTCATCGCTCATCACTTGGCCCGGCAAGGTCGGGGAACCTGCTGCCAAATAGTCTTTATACTGTTCGACCAAATAAAAGTGCTCCGATGTAAGTACAGTGCCGGGCGGCGTCTTGCGAAACAGCATTTTAAACACGGCCAGCGGATCTTGCTCGAATATAGCTTCGGCTCTTTCTGCTTCTGGGCCATCTTCTTGAAAGGCAACAAAATAATGTTTGTCACCGTGGCGGTTCTTAAAAATTGCAATCGGGTCAGCGGGCGGGTGTTTCATATGGGGCGTACCAACCGAAATTACCCCGCGCACCCGGTTTTCCAACATCCTAGCTGCATGCCAAACAATAATACCGCCCCAATCATGGCCGCACAATACGGTTTCGCGAATACCCAGCGCACCAAGCACCCCTTCTATATCCGCGACCAGTTTTTCTATCGTGTACGCATTGACATTTTTGGGCGCATCAGAAGCCCCAAAGCCGCGCACATCCATAGCAATGGCCCGGTAGCCCGCACCCGCCAATGCTTGCATCTGATGTTTCCAAGAATAGGCAATTTCAGGCCACCCATGCACCAACAAAACAGGCGGCGCATCTTTAGCACCCCGTTCATAAGTAGCGATTCTTACATCACCTGCATCAACTATATTTGCCTTCGGAAAACCCATATCATCTCTCATTTGTACTGTCTTTTACTCTGTCTTTTGCACAAACTGTCCCATATCAGCCACAAATGGAAGAATTTCCTGTCATTTTATGGCTTTTTTCCTAGACGTCATGCATTTGCTCGGCTACATACCCGCCACATCAGATTTTACGCAGCTTGCCTGTGCATATGCACGTGCGGCTCTAATAAATCTAAAACTAATAAGTCTAAAATAAATAAGACTAAAACTAATTTTGAAAGCAGACGAATACATGGTTGAAATTTACGTACGCCAGAACAATGTTGATCAGGCACTCCGGGCTCTTAAGAAAAAATTGCAAAATGAAGGTGTTTTGCGCGAAATGAAAGCTCGTAAACATTACGAAAAACCGTCTGAAAAGCGTGTACGCGAAAAGGATGAAGCCGTTCGACGTGTCCGTAAACTGGCTCGCAAACGGGCTCAACTTGAAGGTCTTATACCTATGAAAAAGAAGAAAAAACGCTACTAGGCCCTTCTTCTTTTCTAACACTATATCAAATGACAAACAGGCAAGCCTAAGCGCTTGCCTTTTGCATATGCCCACCACATTTTACAAATCCACTTATTTGTGCTAAGAAACCCTATCAAACTGCCAGTATTGGCAATAGCGACACGGCTTAGGGGCACGCATGAGCGTATTTAGATATATCTTTTGGCTTGCATTTTTATGCTTGCCGCTTGCTATAATCAGCCAATCAATAGCAAATGCGCAAATACAAAATCAGACACAACAAAATGACATTCCTGTGTCCGATTTGGGGGTACGGGAACAAGGACAGACTTACCCACTGAAATTAACGGCAGTTAATGTTGACTGTGATGCCCCCCAAGATTTTGAATTTGAAATCGATAACACACCCTGGCTCACAACACCTGGCAATCCAGTTGCGAACGGCCTTGGCCCGGGTCAACAACGTTCTTTGCCGGCACAGCTAGATTTCACTTACACTCCACCTGGTATATATTATGGACATGTTACATCTCGTTGCACTTCGTGCGGATGGTTTATTTTCGCTTCTTGCGTTGAAAATGGTCAAGATGTTGTCCTTAAAGTTACCGTCGCAGATCCGGCCGATCCACAAAACGGTGCCAACTTACCGCAAACCCCAAATCCCTACGCCGGGATGAAACCTTATGCGCCGTCAACCATCAGCCTTAATCCCCCTATTAATAAAAGCGATGAAAGCCTGCTAACGGCAGAAGACCGCAACCGTTTATACGTAGCCAGAAGCCGCGTTAAATCTGCACAAAAAAAAGGAGAAAAAGCCAGAGACGATGTGCGTGCGGCACGATTGAAAAAAAATGATTGCGAACGAGAATTAGCCCGTTTGAAAGCGGCAATGCAAGCCGCCAACCGCAAAGCGGCCATTGCTGACCAAGATGCGGCTAATGCCCAAGGGGCGGCAGACGCAGCTGCTAAAGCATTGGCAAATTTTGCGAAAGACAAGGCGGATGCAGCTATGGCCTATAAATTAGCAGATGAAGGAGCCCGGCGACAAACCACTTATCTAGTGGACGTAATCAGTTCGGACGGTGGCAACAGCCCTCGCGCTCTACAAGCACGGCAATTTCTAAAAGACGCAGATGCAAAAAAGAAAGCCGCCAGAGAAGCACAAAAAAAGATAGACAACTCTTTTTCTGCGCGAAAACAAGCGGCAGAACAAGCGCAGAAATCCGCGAATGCTGCAAAAGCCAACGCCGCTGGTGCACGTGCTAATGCCAATGCTGCAACGGCGCGGTATAACGCCAAGGCACGCGAATGTCACGGGCTCACCGCCGCAAAAGCAGAAGCGGACAAAAGATTGCTGGACGCTGAAAACGCGGCAAAACATACGGTTGGGATTGCCAATTACGAGGAAAGTGAAGCTAAAAAGAAAGCTGACAAAGCCCGCAAAGAAGCCATTGCTCAAGGCGTTCGAGACCTTGAAAAAGAACTTAAAAAGAAAAAGAAAAAATGTGCACGTCAGCGCGAAGTTATGGCCGCCGAAATAGCGAAGTTAAAACGTGCGATGGATGTCGGGCAAAAATTGAAAATTTTCGAAGATGATGGCGGCAAGAAAGCCAATATGCTCAAACAAGTAAATGACAAAATTTGGGATACTGCGCAAGACCTAGCACAAGATCATACATTTGTCAGTGCAGACGCCAAGGGCAATCGTGGAATTGCCAACGACAACACAGCAGACCTTATCAGTCTTGATACAGTAGAGGATATTGCTGGCAGAGTTCAATTCGCTATGGAATCATTCATGGACCACCTGAGCGGCAAGTTTAGGTCTGGTGGTGTGCCAGGGGTCGGACAAGATCAAATGCTAGGCGGGCTCAAGGCATTAGCGATGGCGGTGCAAGGCCAAGTCACAGCGATTCGTAACCCGAATACACTTGCCGCCATGCGCAATGAAAATGCCGATTTACGGCGTAATGAGGAGAGCTTCCAAGCTCAGAAGATGAAAGATATGGGCATTGGTAAAAATGCAGCTGAGCGCGCTGAGATACAAAAAACTATCAATGATATCTATAGAAAACCGAATTTAATCAGCGATCTTATACAACGTTCCGGCGAACAAGCAGCTAGATGCGCCAATGAAATTAAAAAGCTTGAAGCCAAAATTGCAGCAGCAAAATCTGCAAAATAGCAATAGCTCACGAACTAAGGTCCTTTATTATAGGTTTAGCTGCAAACCCATATATTTAGAACATGCGGAAGGTGCATCCGCATAATTTTCTATATCGACAAACCCCATTTTCCTATAAAGACGGACCGCATATGTCATGACTGGCTCCGTTGACAGCACCAAGCGTGCATATCCATTTGACCTAGCATAGGCTTGTGCCGCTTCGCTTAACTTACGCCCCAATTGCTGCCCCCTCGCTTCTACTCGACAATAAAGCCGTACAAGTTCACAATCTTGGTCGTTCACTCGTTTAACGCCACAAGCAGCCAATGGGACATTATCTAGTTTAGCTAAAAGTAGTACTTCATAATTATTTGGGAAATGCTGCATATCCGCATGTCCGTCAGCACAACCGATTTCATTATTGTAATCTATTTCCAAGCTTTTGAGATACGCAATAAACAGAGCACGGACGGCTTCAATATTTTCGGCCGTTTCAGCCTTGTGTATAACAACTTCAGCCATCAATTTCGACCTGATGTGGATACGGAATGGTGATACCATTTTTGTCAAAGGCCTCTTTGATCATTTTGTTGAGGTCAAACATAACGTCCCAATAATCATCAGCATTGCACCAAACTCGATTTTGAATATCCACTGAACTGTCGTTCAACTTAACAACCTTAGCCCAAGGTCCGTCTGGGCCGATTGGTTTAGAGAGTACGGATGGATGGCTCGCTGATATCTCTTTCATAATCTTGATAGCCTTGTCGATATCATCGTCATAATGAATACCGTAATCCACATCAACGCGGCGTACACCCATAGACGTAAAGTTTTGAATGGTGGAACCCCATGCTTCGCCGTTGGCAATGATAATCTCTATATTGTCCAATGAGGTCAAAACTGTGGTGAAGATATTAACATCGTGGACAACACCTTCTTCCCCTGCAACCGAAACATAATCACCAATTTTATAAGGCCGAAATAACATGAGCATGACGCCAGCAGCTACATTGCCGAGCGTACCTTGCAAGGCCAAACCAATTGCCAAAGTCGCAGCGCCCAACATCGCTACAAGCGACGAGGCCTCAATACCCATTTGGGTCACAGCCGCCACAACAACAATAACGGTTAATGTGTATTGAGCAATCGAGCCAAGAAAATTGGCTAAGGTATCATCAATATTCGGTGCTTTAACGGCGCTATTTCTCACCACGCGACTTATGCGTTTGGAAAACCACATACCAATAATCAGGATAACCAGACCAATAGCAATATTAGTCAGGGAAGGGATCACTGCCTCCCAATATTCGGTCAATTTTTCCGGTGTCACATATTCTGTTAGTTCGTCCATAGTATTTTCCTTAGTATTTTCCTCAATTTCTTATGCAGTCCGTTTTTCATACGGCTCCAAGTTTTTTTGTGTTTGGTTTTTTAGTATTTGGTTTGTGTCTAATGACAACTTCATGGGGATACGGAATACCGATGCCGGAAGCATCAAAAGCAATTTTCATTGCTTGCACGATATCCACTTTTATGGCGCGATGATCATTATAATCACACCAAACCCGTAGCTCTATATCCACAGAACTTTCATTAAGTTTGACCACCTTTGCCCACGGAGCCGGGTTTTTATAGACGCGCTCATCCTTAGCGGCCGTGTCCGTCAACACTTTAATAGCCAGATCAATATCGGCGTCGTAACTAATACCAAATATCTTGTCCAAACGGCGTTTGCCCATAGCATTGTGGTTTTTTATCACCCCGCCCCAAGCCTTACCGTTCCCGACAATAATCTCGATATTGTTTCTGGTTTTCATACGGGTCGCCAGAATTTCTATAGATTGGACCACACCTTTAATGCCGCCAATTTCCACTTCGTCACCGACATTATAGGGACGAAAAATCATCAACATCACACCCGCCGAAACATCAGTGAGCGCGTCTTTTAAAATAAACGCCAGCGCTACCCCAAACCCGAGCACCATACCGCTAATACCGCTTGTGTCGACACCGATAATGGCAAAGGCCCCCATGACGGCTGCGAACAAGATAAAAAACCTGACGATACTAGCAGTAAACCGAGACAATGTGGGGTTGGCGTTTGGCGCTTTGTTTAAAAGACTTTCAATACTTCGCCCAACACGCAAAGCCAACCAACGCCCCGCTACAAACACCAAAAATGCTAGCAACAAAACAGGTACTTTGTTAAACAGGGATTGCCCCATTGCCATGACATCAATACTCGAAATAGTATATTCCCCGCTGGTTTGGATATCTTATTAGTTTAGGCTGTTGCGCGAATACAAGCAATAATGGCATGCTTTTTTGCACAAAAAATTGCTATACACCAACTGCCAATTGCAAACGTTCTATCAAATAGGCATTAACACGGCCGGTTTCAGGCATACCGTTAGCCCGCTCGAAACTGATAATGGCGTTGCGCGTATTGGGGCCAAGACTACCATCTGGTGTGCCAACCGGATAGCCGAGGGATGCTAGCATTTGTTGTGCACCTATTACGCCCGTACTACTGCTTAGTCTTGAGGCGGCTTCTTTATGAGAAGCCCAAGTTAAGTTTTTAAATATGCCGTTAGCTGAATTATTCACGGGCTTAGGTGCGAATGCTTTGACGCGCGACTTTGCTCTAGAAAGACCGTCCTCGGAAAGCTCACGGGCAACGGCCTGGCTGCGTTGGATCGCCATTTTATCGCCTTGCGCCCCGGCAATAGCATACCAAACATAAGCTTCTTCTAAGCTGAGCGGCACGCCAGAACCACCTTGGTACAATACAGCCAAATTAAATTGGGAATCCAGTACACCGCGCTCCGCTGCCATAGAGAACCATTTGACGGCTTGTTGTAAATCAGGGGACGCACCGTCTGCGCCGGTGGCATAATAATGTCCTAAATCATGCATAGCTATACGATTACCTGCGTCAGCCGCACGGGATAACAAATCTTTGGCCGTCTTACCGTTAACTTTAACGCCGATGCCCGCTTCATAAAGTTTTGCCAACCGATACTGCGCCGCCGGTTGTCCTTGATTGGCAGAAAGGCGGATCAAACGAACGGCGTCTGCATTACGGCCCGCCTCTAGGTGTGACAATCCAAGCTGAAATTGTGCTATAGCATTGCCATCAGCAGCAGCCGCTTCTAATGTTTGTTTTTTGGCCGTTCGGGCTTGTGTACCTTTTGGGCCGAGATCAGGAGCAGCCATCGCATCTAAATAATCACCAACGGGCTCTGTGGTTTCAAACGTTAATCTATCTGTGGTGGTTGTATCCTCAAGCTGACCATTGACCATTTGAGGTAATTGCTGTTTTTGATTCGCTTTTTTTGCTTGGGCTGTTTGTATTGTTTGTGTGATATTGTCGCTAGATCCAAAGACTTTCGGCGCAATTGTTTTAAAAGCAAAGAAAACTACAATGGCTACACCGCCGAGCAAAGCAATCTTGCGGATCATACTATGCCCCCCTTCATTACTACTCACATTACCGCCGTCATTGCCCCCACTTTTTTTGCGCCACTTTCTTTTTTGTTTCTTACCTTTTGCAGACTTACCCGCAGGCTCAATTCCCGGACGCGAGATTTCCATGGATGGTTCTACCATCTGAAGTCCAGGCGCCTGCATTACTGGCACCGACATTTCTGGCACCGACATTTCTGGCACGGCGTCTGTTTCAGGCATTGGCGGAAGTTCAGCATATGGTACAGCAGTTGACATTGGTGGTGGAGTTGGTGGCGCTTGATAATAGACTGCCTGCTCATTTACTGGCTGCTTATGGACTAATTGTTCAGAGTTTAGTTGTGGCTCTTGGACTATCTCAACTCTATTATCTAAACTACTATTTACACTACTATTTACACTGGGCGCAGAATGGATTTGTGGCTCATTACTTAATACTGCTTGTACGGACGGCACTTCCTCCTGTTGATTTAAGAGTTGCGGATATTCTTGTGTCTCATTTTGACCACTTTGCAAAAATGCCCGCGCGGAAAACACTTCCGTGCTTTGCCCATCTTCGGCATCTGCAACATATTCAACAGGAACAAATGGTTGATCGGATTGCACGGATTCTGTTATCAATTCAGGCGCTAATTCGGGCACTAATTCGGGCGTAAGTTTGGACTCTTCGGATTGCACCCCTTGTATAGGTTCACCAATCTCCTGCTTATTTATAAGCTCAAGTGCAGAAAACGCGTCATCTGCCTGAGATGATGTTATGTGTGTAGCCTGCCCTTCAACAAACATTTGAGGTACAGCCTCATAACTTGACGCGGGCGTGATAGACACACTAGGTATTGCAAATGCACTGATATTGCCTTCCAGAGCTTCCAAACGAGTACTAAGTTTCTTAATATTACGCTCGATTGCGGGCAATTGGTTACGATGCTCATCTTCAAAGACTTCTATTCGTTGAGCAATTTCATGTTTGTACTCTTCGTAATTGTGCTGATGGCTCGAAGTTTGTTCAGCTAGCTCACCTTTAATTGTCTCTACTTTTTCTGTTACGTCTTGGGAA
>JAJFFM010000121.1 GCA_021776675.1 Robiginitomaculum sp. | reverse complement strand
GCCGCAATCGTCGCTTCTTCGACATCCCTAAACCCAATTAGTGTCCACCAGCGATAGTGGACACCAACGCCCTCTATCAGGCGAAAACATTCGCAGAAAAAATCGCTTCCAAATAGGGCGGGTTCTCCAAACGCTTACGCTGCACCGCCTTCATTTTTTCTATATCGATCCGGCTCCAAATTACGTGTGCATGGCGGCGGCCTTCCTTTTCATGGAAGACAATGGCGCGGGGCTGACCGGTCAGCCCTAGTGATTTTTCAACACTCTCGATAGCGCCTACAAAGTCTTCCGTTTTGACATTTTCTTGCGGCGGAGGATTGAGGCTGAGGGAAAACAGGAATTGTTTACACCGCGTCCCACGGCTGACCGCATAGGCCTCACTCAGCGACCCCATCAGGTTTTCCGATGCAAAGCCGCGAAGCTGAAATACTTCGACATGCTCATTTTCTTCTTTCATCAGATGAAGCGCTAAATCCTTGGCCCCACCACGCTGGTTGCCCTTGAGGATCATTGTGCCTTGACCCCCAGTGCGGAGATCAGCTCTTGGCGCATGTTCAGAACAGCCGCGCAGGCCTCGTGTAATTCTTGCTCCAACTCTGGCGTGACAGGCAACGCGCCAATGTTGGCGGCCTTGGCAATTTGATTGAGGTTGGACGCCAGCCGGGACTTACCCAAGCTGCCAAGCATATGACCCAGCACGGCAAGCTCAGCAGAAGGTTGATACTGCTTTCGGGTGAGCTTTCTTTTCGTGGGCGGGGCATCGTCGTCGCTAAACAGCTTCAGACGAATATATGCGGCAAGCGAGAGCGCACCGGCAGCCTGGTCAAGCCGCGCCCGTTCTTCCTCGCTGAATCTGATCGAAAACGGCGGCAGGACGTTAGATTTTTTCCTAACTTCTGTTTGGGCCGCTTGGCGAAACTGCACGCTGGCAACGCCACCAGATTGAGAGCCGTCCGCATATCTCATAGCGACGGCCCCTCGAGGTCGATATCGGCGTTCTTTAGATACTCATGCCGAACACCGAAACAACGCTTCTGTCGGGCCGAAGCTCTGTCCGTGCAGCGCAACGTCCAACTCGTCAACGGAAAACGTCTGAGGCTTGCGTGCGTCAAAGACGTTGACGTTGGCAGGCAGCTCAAGCTGTTTTGTGATCTGGCTTGCCGCATCATGATTGCCGTGGAGGAGATACACGGGAATGCCGGCCTCATTGAGACGGCCCATCTGACCGGCAAAAAACAGCCCCGTATTGTAATCTCGCCAGTCCCCATCATAAAGGTCCCCGGCGATAACGAGGAAGGCAACCTCTTCTTCGATAGCAAATCCGATAAGCTGTGCAAAAGCGTTGCGGGCAGCCAGACGAATCCGCTCAACAGCCCCGTCCTCATGCCCGGCAAGGCCCCTTACCTTCCTCGTCCTGCTCGAAAAGAAGGTGCGAAAAGCCGGCTGCGTTTGCGGCGAGCCTACGAACTAGCGGTTGCGGCATTTTTTGAGTATAGCCGAATCGGCCAAAAGGGGGGGTTTCTTCACTTATTATCGAGCCGAAATGTTGCCAATCTGGCTAGAATCGGAACCCAGTTCTAAGAATTCTTAATGGCTGCTTTTGCCCCCGAAGTTGACGTTTCGAGCCTATGCCGCGACTTCGTATAATGACCCAGACCGTGTGAGAACGCTTGGGGAAACATCGTGCTCTGGCGACGGTCGATACCCTCAACGAAACGCTTCATCAGAACCTCCGCCAATCACATGGCGAGATTCTATCAGACATCACGTTTTCACACAGTCTGGACCCTGAACAGAATTTCCTCACCTCAACTCAGAAATGCCTAGCTAGCGTCTGTGGCAAGGTTCAACTGAATGAGTCGAATGGGATTCCACCGCCTTTACGAAGTTTTTTCCCAACTTCAGAAGCGTAGCGATGAGCATATTGCTCGCGCTCGACACTTGGCTTAGTAAAATACAAGTCACTGGCAATATTAAAATCATCGGAAAGTGCCGTCGTGTCATCAAGCGCCTCTCTCTCATATTGCTGCCAGTGACCAAGTTCGTGAAGCACGGTCCTATACAATATGGTATTACGTATTGATTGTTCGGTTTGCGTGATCGTGAACTGGCGCTTCGATTCTTCAACGAGATGCCCATCATCGCGAAGTCTTTGAAGTTCTGCCTGATCTTCCAGACTCATCTTGCGCTTCCAATTTGACGAGCGCCCAACTTCCTGAGCTTCTAGAAGAATCGTCGGTCCTATGTATTCTCCAATCATTGCTACATATTGGAGGCGACCCCACACCGGGGATTGTTGAGCCTGTTTTCTTGTGGGCTGCCTGAAAACAATCAGGTCAATCAAATCGCAATCGCGGTCTGGAACCATTGAGAGCAGATGGACTACATCTTTTGGTGTGCATCCGTAGGTAAAACCAGGACGTGGCTTTTCATAAAGGATTGTTACCTCATTGAGGAGCGACACATCACTGCTTCCAATCTTCACTTTCTCAACTAGTTCAGGCCTAATTCGTTCTTGATACAGGCTATCAATGCCAAATCGATCAAGTCTGCTATTGGGGATCGTCATTTTATTCGACTGCCCATAGCCTGAGGCAGCCGTGCCAATCTTCCGGTTTCTCCGCTCAGGTCTCCGAATTGATGAATTCATGGTAGCCTAGAAAGCTTGCTCGTTTAGTGCACGCTGTAACATGTAGACCGGAGTTGGTTATTTTCGAGCCTCAACAAGCGTATTTCCAATGTCTCCTTTTGCCCCAATCGTGACGATCGGTAGCCAATGTCCGAAAATACCCAATTGAATTCTTGTTTTATCACAGGTTCGGACCTGGGCGACGGACTTATCTTACGGGTAATGGAATACAAGGTCAGGCCTTGAATCGCGCTTGCGCTTCGTGGAATGGTCGTTGATGCTTTGATCTTCATCTGCCGTGTTCATCCTGCCAAAGAGATCAGATATGTTAAAATTCTACTTTTCGCCGTTGACCAGTTCGCTTGCCACCCACATTGCGCTCTTGGAATGCGGCGCCGACTATGAGCTGTGCCCCACCTTGATGAGCAAGAAAGAAACCCGGGCGCCGGCCTATTTGGCAATCAACCCCAACGGCAAAGTGCCGGCCCTGGTCACCGACAGCGGACGGGTGATCACCGAGGTGGCCGCCACGCTTTACTACCTGGCGCGCAGCTTTCCGGACGCCGCGCTTTGGCCGGAAGATGATTTGGAAGCCGAGACCGAAGTTATTTCATGGATGTCCTTCACCGCATCCACGCTCCATGGCGCGCGGGTCGGCGGGGCCGAAGCATTTGCCGAGGTCTTCGAGATCGCCAACACCAAACTGGGCGACCGGCAATGGGCGATCGGACGCTTCACTATTGCCGATATTCATTTGTTCCGCGTGTACTGGCGCTTCCGTCCGACCATGGACGCCCCACTCGGGACCTACCCGGCCCTGGAATCTCATCACGACCGTATGCTAGCCCGCCCGGCCGTGCAGAAAGCCCTGGAAATTGAAAAGGAATATGGCTGAGAAAGCCATTGCCACCAAACGCGGACTTACTTTCAGAGAGAACGATCTGAGATCCGCCACGATCGTTTGCTTCGAGGCTCCGGTCATTATCAATCGACATGCAAGCGAGGCGGAAGTCACCGTCTCTTGATGTACGGCCGCGTTGACACAGCGGCCTTATTCGACTTCCGGTGATGCCCCATACCCGTCGAAGATTAACGCTTGCAGTGTCGGGTTTGGGGAATCTCGCCCAAATCATTTATTCAGGATATAGTTTATCCGCCCTGGGTTTTGTCAACCTGGAGTATGGCGATGCTCCCTAATCGGGAGTATTTGCGATGAGGATCATCGATTGGAAAGTTCTGAAGACCATGCAGCCCTATTCGCGTCAGCACATCCTCCGGCTCGAGAATGCCGGGTCGTGGCCCAAGCGGGTAAAGCTCGGCAACAATCGGATCGGCTGCCTACCAAGTTTAGCGGCACTTCCTTTTGAAGCGCTGTTACTCCAAAACTGTGTCGTAGGCCCTTTGGGCTGGCGTGCAAACCGTCGATGTTTGCGGCAGCCATAGTTTTCTTAACGTGCTTCCATGCCGTTGTCCGGCACCATGGCCAAATTTTTTGTCGATCCGCGCGAATTTTTTGTCGGTCTCGGCAGAAACGATGAACATCGTTCATAAGGGTTAATAGGCTCTGTGGTACGGGCACTGTCCGATATATTCCGCGTTTCCTTTTTTTGAGGCATTCGATCAGAATCGTCTGTTCAGCGATATCGATATGATTCGGAGTTAACGCTAGAACTTCTGAAATCCGTGCTCCCGTAAACGCGAGTGTCGCACAGAAAGTGTGTATTTCTGGCGAGAAAGATGTTGCAGCCACCAAGAACTTTTTTCGCTCACCGATGGTAAGGTATTTTCTCTGACCTTTGGAATCATATAGAAAACTCATAATTCTTCCTCTCTGCAGTATTTTTTGCGCGGAGAGGTTGACTAAATACTAAGTAATGAACAGAATGCACCATACTGTTCATTATAGCATTAAAGTATAGCTGTAGTGATAACAAAATAAAAAATTTTATATCAATGTTAATATGATCTAGTTCAAAGTATAGTGTGTCCCATTAATATTCTAGGCTAATGATTAGATTGATCGTCTCGATAGGCCGTTGCCAATGATTGCGGTATCCGAGGTGTCGTCGTTCGGTGTTGTAGTGGACGTGCAAAGCGTCAAGATCGGCCTTTAGAGCCTCGACGGTTTCGCGGATGGTCTCGCGCATTTTTGAAGCGAAAGAATTCGACGAGAACGGTGCCGTTGAAGCGTTCGACGAAGCCGTTCGTTTTCGGCATCTTGACATTGGTACGTAGATGTTCGATCCCGCCGACATCCCATTGAGCAGAGCGATCTGCATGCTATTGCGCGTATTGGGCATTGGACACTATCCTGAAGATAATTATACCTACCGATGAGAATACTTTCATGCAGGATATGCCTCCTAAGTTTTACGAAGAAAATGTTTACGGGACAAACACCGTACCGTACGCCCCGTATGACGACGGGAGCGACTATCAGGAAATCAACCGGTATATGCTCTACCGGGCCGCGAATGTCGGCCAACTCATCGCATTCACAGGCTCCGGTATCTCTGCGGGATTTGGATTCCCGACCTGGCGAGTTCTCGTGGAAGACGTGATCGTCGCGTGCGAAAGAGCATTGTCAGGTCATGATCACACCAGACCTGAGCCCGAAAGGGACGAGATTTCGGCTCGCATAGATAATGTCGACGATGGCCCCGCATTTCTCGTGTCGCTATTGGACAAATATCAAAGGCAAATAAAAGGGATCGAACAGAGCGATAGCGACATTAGTTTTCACGAGTTGGTCCACGATTGCCTTCTCAATGGGCACAATACTTGCTCGCCAATCTCCGATCTGACGACGAAACATTACAACCCGATTACGGCGCTCACAGACAATTTGAATATCCAGCGGTTTGTCACGCTGAATTACGACGACACGATCTTCGAGCAACTGAAAATTCGCTACAGCAATCGCCGTGAGATCAAAACGGACAATCTGTCTCGCGGCATTCCGGTCAAGATCGTTTCCGACCTGGACAGCATAGACAAGATCACAGCGTTCTCCGTGTCCGCGCAGTCCTATCGGCGGGGCGTCCTGCATCTGCACGGCAGCGTTGATGCACCTGAAAACATGATCGTGACGGAAGCGGACTACCGCGCCCTGTATTATGGGAACAGCGGCAAGCACCGCACATATAAGAAGGCCTTGTCGCTCCTGTTCAGGAGCAATCCCATTTTGTTCGTCGGAACGGATTT
>JAJFFM010000013.1 GCA_021776675.1 Robiginitomaculum sp. | reverse complement strand
GAATGCCATTTGACTATATACGGGCGTAAATACCGTGCTAAAAAGCAATCCAACTGCAAGGAATGTGTTGCGAAATCTTGTGTTCATCATATAGAAACGTTATCAGTTAAATCTAACAAAAAATGGCAACCAATCACACGGCCACAAATTCGATATGGATAAGGTCAGCCCCGTTGTAAAGGTAATTATACAGTTTTGGGACAGTTGAATCAATACATTATGCGCAGTGCTCTGCGAACTATTGGCGGACTTGTTATGTTTGCACTTGCTGTTCTATTGCTTGAGCGCCTTTTGCGGATTTTTGAAGTTGTCTCCTCCTCAACGCGACCGGCAAGTGATGCAACCCAGATGGTCATTAACTTATTGCCCCATTATCTCGGCATAGCCATTCCTATGGCTTTGATGCTCGGCACAATCATCACCATAGACCGCATGTCGCGCTCCTCGGAGCTCACCTCTGCATTCGGATCCGGTATTTCATTATTCCATATGACCAAGCCATTTATTCTCATGTCTATTGTTTTGATGGGATTCAACCTTGTGCTTGAAGGCTATATGCAGCCGATTGGCAGATACGGTTACCGCGAAGTCGTACATTCGGTGGGGCAAAAATCTTTTGCAGCCGTTTTGCGCGAAGGTAAATTCACCAAAGTCGGAAACACAACATTTTATGTCGGACCAGGCGGCGGGCCGATCTTCATCTATGAGAAAACCAAAAATGAAGGCCTGCGCCTCACCACTGCTCTTGAAGGTGAGTTGATTATCCGGGAAAATTCAGGACAACCCGTTTTACAACTCTCCAACGGCGATAGCTTCCAAATTACACAAAAAAAACTGATCAAAGGTCAACTTGGTTTTGAGATCAGCTCTGTTGCCGGGTCCGTAAGCGGTACAAACTTCAGGTCGCGCGGTAATGATGAACGCGAACTGACATCAACGGAACTTTACAACAACCGCGACGGAAAAACTTTCACTAATATATCCGTAGAGACAAATAACGCAGCCCTACATTTGCGCATGGCACGCGTATATTTGCTGTTCCTACTGCCATTTATTGCCGTACCCTTTGGCATCAATTACGGGCGAAATCCGTCCTCGGCAGGCATTGTAGTCGGCATTGTTTCCTTGGTAACCTTGCAAAAAGCATTGGAATTTGGTCAAAAATTAGGGGCCAGGGGTGAAATTCCGCCTTGGATGGGCATTTGGCCGCTCATGGGGGTGGTGACATTATTTGCGGTCTTCCTGTTTAGAAATAGCGCCGTAAAAATGGGGCAACCGCCATTGGCAACTCTGTCTATATTTATGGCCGATGTGGCCAAAGATATCCGCAAAGGTGCACGCGCACTCATTCCCTTTGCTAAACCAAGCATTGATGATACAAATGAAGGGTCGACGTCATGATCCGTATAGCCATTTATATATCAAAAACTTTTATTTTCTCTTGGCTCGTCGTCACATTCGGTTTCTTGATATTAATCGGTCTGCTCGACTCTCTCGCTAATAGCAACGAAATTGCTGCAAGTGCACGCGGCGGCATGGCGACTTTCGAATATATGTTATATCGAGCACCCGTCATATTTGACCGCGTTTTGCTGTTCACCGTGGTTGTTGCTATGTTACTGACCTATGTGAAGCTGATCCGCCAACACGAATTGGTCGCACTTATCGGCTTTGGGTTTTCAGTACCCAAACAAGTAGCAATGTTGGTGCCTGCAGTTTTTACTGTCACCACTTTAGCTATCTTCTTTATCAATACGGCTATGCCGCCGTCCGTTCGTGCACTGCAAGCATGGGGCGTCGGTGAATATAAACGCACCTCTATCAGCGAAGAAAAACCTCTCTGGCTGCAAGACGGTACCCGTATTGTCCGCGCTGCTGGTCGCCCTGATATGGAAAACCTGACCGACTTACAGTTCTTTGACCAAGAAGAAACCGGGGAAATCTCCATCGTCAGTTGGGTCAATAATGCAACATATGATTATGAACAAGAGGTCTGGATTTTAAACGGTATCGAACGCGTCACAGCCCGTAACCGTTTTACGCCCGGACCTTTCGAAAGATGGAGCAGTGAACAAACACCGACCAGCATAGCGAAACTCGCGGCTGACCCACGGGATCTTGCCCTCAAAGATATGCGTAAATTTCGCACAGAAGGTCGTTCAGGTTCCAAACCCGGATTTGCTTACGGCTTTTGGTATTTACACCGGATTACTCGCCCCTTAGCCGCTTTAATCTTGCTGTTATGCGCCGTGCCGATTATGCAAAAAACTGGACGAGAAGACACAGGCGACAAAGCTCTTATCATCGGTATTGCGTCCGGGTTTATATATCTAGTTCTGGACGGGGCATTGTCTACATTCGCCGTATCGGGCGGCCTTTCTATTATTTGGGCAGTCTCATTGCCCTTGGTAATTTTTGGCTTGGTCGGGTGTTACCTGGCCTTAAAAACTGAAGATCTGTCCTTTTAACTGTCATGCCTTCACCCATCTTCAACCCTGCCTTCATTATCAACCCTCTCAGTCATTCTGTGGTCAAGCACGGCTCTGATCTACAGGGTGCTGGCGCAGCTACCGAAACCAACAGCTATATTCTGGATAATTTCGCTACCCTGCCCTTAGCTGTCGCGGACATCCTAAAAGCTAGACGCAAGCATGTATTCATCGAAGGCGGGGACGGGACTATCCACGGCGTACTGAGCATGTTTTTGGCGCAACAGCCTGATGTGGATAAACTCCCGAATTTCACTGTTTTACCAGGCGGAATGACTAATTTAGTAGCGGCCCATGTCGGCCTCAAACGACCATCACGTAAGAAAATCATAACGTTGGTCGAAAAGCCAGAAACACAAAAGACAGTGACATTGCCACTTTTGGGAGCCAAGGCGGCAAATTCACCAGACATTCATTACGGTTTTTTACTGTCCACAGGCGCCTTGCCGGCAGCTACCCGTTATTGTGTAGAACATGTGCATAGCAAAGGCATTGGCGGCTCTGCGGCCGTGCGAAACACCTTGCTCAAAGTTTTGTTTAGTCAGGGTGTTGAACGCGAAACAATCCTGAAGCCTACACCATTATCACTCAACCTTGATCAAAACGGCATAGAGGAAAAAATTGACAGGAAAATAGATGGGGACCACATCATTATGGTCGCCACCACATTGCCACGTTTGATGATCGGTCTGAAACCATTTTGGGGAACGGGCGACGGCGGCTTGATGATAACCCATGCCAATAAAGATGCACGTCACATCAAACGTAATATTGCCCGTATGTTGATGCCAGGTCAGTCAGCTAGCGCAGCCGCCAAATTAATGCGCGATGGTTTCAGGAGCTGGAATGTGGATAAATCCACAATTCAATTATCTGGACAATTATCTGGGCAACTATCAGGCGAAATTGTCCTAGACGGAGAATTTCTACCAAAGACAGATGCACCAATTTCACTCTTTGCGACCAAGCCATTACAGTTTATCAAATAGGTATGGATACAAAAGCCGTCATAAAAGTTCTCGATGCCGAGCAGTTGGAACCAACGGATAATGTCATAGCCATGTGCGATAAAATCAAAGCACGGCACACAGGTCGCGTTCAAGCCTTCTTGTATTACGGCTCTTCTTTGCGCGCTATGAACGACCCGGATAAAATGCTCGATTTCTATGTGCTGATCGATAGCTACCGCAAGACCCATAAAAACCCAGTACGGGCTTTCCTAAATTGGACAATTCCGCCCGCCGTTTATTATCTGGAAAATAAGAACCAAGACGGGACGTTATCCACTTGTAAATACTCGGTAATTTCCCTATCGGCATTTGAACGAAAATGTACGGGGCGCGCATTTTTATCAATGATTTGGGGACGTTTTTCCCAACCTTGCGTCCTATTATTTGCCAAAGACAATGCTACACACGCAAGTATCCAAACGGCACGCGCGAATGCGATTTCCCATATAGCCAATCAAACCAGTGCTCTTTTTACGGTGCCGACAACCGCCACAAAATTCTGGGCGCGCGGGTTTCTAGAAAGCTATAAGACCGAGTTACGACCCGAAAGCTCGGACACAAGATCAGAAGAAATCGTGACCAAATACCAAGACCGCTATGATGCACTTATGGCGATTTTGTACGGGAAGCCAAGCAAAGATGGCCAATATACTTTAAGCAGCTCACGCCTATCCAAAGCACTTTGTAAATGGACATGGTTCTGGCGGCGGCGGCTCGGTAAAATTCAAGCCGCCATCCGCATCCTCAACACAGCGAGCACATTCGATGGCGGCCTAGACTACGCCCTACACAAATTAAAATCCCACTCGGGCGTCACCATAGACGTTACAAAAAGCCAACGCCGCCACCCCGTATTGTGGTCACCTATATTGGCATGGAAACTCTATAAACGCGGCGCGTTTCGGTAATCTACCTAGTCCAGATATTCTGGTGGTTTCGGTAATGCTTCAAAATCTTGTACGGAATGTTGAATAACAACCCGCGCATTCTTAGCCTCTACGATGGCTTCAAATTTATCCATTGCTGCTAAGGTCTGATCAAAGTCCGTATTGAATACCGGAACCGTCCGTTTTTCTCGCGCTTCGTGCAAATGATACAAATCCCCAGTCAGGAGAACAGTACCTGCATTGACGAGTTCCAACTGTAAAACCGTATGTCCAGGTGTATGACCGGGCGTATCAACGATTGTCACGCTGCCATCTCCGAACACATCATATTCCCCCGTAAACTTAATCATTTCAGAGTTTTCAAGCGCACTATAGGATGCAAAACTTTGTGCGTCATTTCGAGCATCCTCACGAAACAGATGGGCGTATTCATTTTCATTTACAATAAAGGTCGAGCCTGCATATTGCCCCGCATTGCCCATATGATCGAAATGTGAATGGGAAACGGAAAGGTATTCTATATCTGCAGGGGTTACACCGAGGCTCTCAAGCTGTCCGGCAAGTGTATTGGGCACAGAGATATGAAATGGCCCGGACGTAACACCGTCTTTTTGCGCATTTAAGGCATCAGGAAGACCCGTATCCCACAATAAGTCCCCTTTGGGATGTCGAATTAAATAGCAAGAATCCGTTGCACTATTTGTACGTCCTTCATATGCGCCACCTTTATCAAATAGACCTAAATCAAGCATTTCAATACGCCCGCATTCAAGGGCATACATTTTTACAGCAGCGGCCACTGGCTCTACTTCTGGCTCTACCACTGGCTCGGATGTATCCGTATTGCCACCACTACAAGCAGCGATGAAAATACAGCTAGATAAAAGAAGGTGTTTCATAAAATCTCCAAATAAACGATGTGACCATCTATATCATATATAACCGATGGGCATATGACAATGGTGTGAAGAGCAAAGACTATTGCGCAAGTATCTAGGAACACCGCAGACCTTGAAAAATGTAACAGTTTCGGTTCCTGTCACCGTAATCTTACCGTAATCTATTTCGGTTACTGTCACCGTAATTGAAAGTTTGAAAAACGTCACACCTGCTGACGCCTACTTCGGGCGAGCGCAATCAATTTTAAACAACAGAGAAAGGATAAAAGAAAAAACTATCGAACATCGACGCTTGCAATACCGCAAAGCAGTCGCTTAATATAAATCAACAGAGGTGAGCAAACTCTCGCTTAGTTCAGGCTTAAATCTGTCTCATTTTATATGAAGACGGACAAAAAATTTAATGATTAAGTATCTTGTGAAAACTCTTCAAAAATAGATATCAATTCAGCAAATGGTTCATCACCTCTATTTTTTGCCTTAGCTAAGTACATAGACTTAAGGCGCCCCTCTTTAATATCTGCGGCTTCACAAAATTTGGAAAAGATGGTTTTTGCCGGAAAATCAACTTTCCAATCATTGTTATTAAGGCTTAGCACAGATGACAATTCGTCATATATTTCGCTTATAATTTCTTTAGTACTATCAACCTCTAACGCGCCTTCAACTCGGAGCATCTCTTTTGTAGCATTATCTTCAAAAGCTGATACCAATTTTTCTTTAGTAAATTTATGCGATCCTTTTGGCATTAAATTTACATGGCCAACAGAGTTTCGAATTCTCTTGGAGGCGATCAAGCTAGCTGCGTAGCTAAGTGTATCGCCAGCAAATGATTTTAGTTTTTTTTCAATTTCTTTTGGTTGCCTGAGCCATGAATCCTCAGTCACCATATCTGAAAAACATTCCGCAAGAATATCTCCATCTAGGAAATAATTTTCTAAATGGTAACGCGAAAGGGTTTTGAAGTTTTTATTAGAATTATCACTTCCTGAAACAGCATCACGGTCAGCAAGCATGTAAAATTTGACGCCCCAAATACTACGATTTAAAATTTTCTCACCTAAAACACTAAATGAACGAAGGTTATCTTTTCCGCCACTTGGCAATAAAACTAGATTTGGAAAACGATTTTCTAAAAGCTGAGAGTATGTAAGTTTATCAAGACTAGCGTCCTCCCCTTCAATTAAGACTATTTTCTTTCCAAGTGCTACAACCCCCACAGCTTGTCCAAGCAAATGTAGGGCTTCAGTAGCCTCATCATCTCTACCAATTATAACAGCTTGATTGCGGTTGTCTTCGTTTGGTGGTGTCAAAAAAACAACTGTGTCATTGAGGGTGGACGAGATAACTTCCGGTGAATGAGATATCAAAATAAACTGATTATTTGACCCAACTGACCTTAAAGTGCTTATCAGTCTACTAAGTAACTCTGGGTGAAGGTGGAGTTCAGGTTCATCAAAAAATATTATACAATCAGACGGTTTTCTCAAAATAAAATCAAAGGCAATATTCAACACTTCTTTTTCGCCGCTACTAAGTGTTAAAATATCTCGTTCTTGACCTTCATGTCGATACATTAATCTTTGATTTTGTAGGTTAATATCTACAAGTTCTTTAGGTCCAAGTAATTTTGCGAACGCTTCCTTAAAAGGGAGCAAGGGATCTTCAAAAGTGAGGTTCATAGATGTGCGCCCCTCTTTCCTTAACTGGCGTGCCCTAGCTGTAATTGAAGAGCCTTGACTATGAATTTTTTTGAAAATAGCGTGCTGAGTATCTTGCCAGCGGTTTTTAAGCCCACCCGAAGGTATGCTCCAAGCAATAGGTTCTTCCCACGGATCAGGGTACTCAAATTGGTATTTAAGGGGCTGCACATTTACGATTGTTCTATCACTTTCATAATACAAAACCCCACTTTTATAATTCCTTCGACGTTTATTTTGCTGAAGAAGTTGTGTCAGTTTTTGGGCATCAATTGGTTGGTTGGTATCTATTTCATATATTTTTTCCGCACCCTCTGGCTTTCTTGCTGCAAAATATGTTCTTTCGTCAGAGCTTGTTGCTTCAATAATAAACTGAACGTTTGGAATGCTGGGATTTTGAAATGCTGCTATGAGCTGAGTCACAAGTCGCGTTTTCCCAATGCCGTTTTGGCCAGCGATGACAACTAAGTCTGATAGCCCCTCTACCTCAAACGTTTTCACGGGAGGAATATCTTTCGCAAAAATACTTTTTAGTCTCATGTGGTTCTCTTTTACTTTTCAGAGTAGTATTATTGGCAGTTTTTACAAGTACTGGTTTAAGGGCTTAAGTCTTTTGGTTCCATGAATCTTACCCTTACGAAAGCACGCAGAACTACGCTTTCCCAACCAGACTTTCCTCCCAATCGTCTAAATCTACCTGATTGTCGGTTAAGGCAGTCCACAAGCGGTTAAAGTAAGGTTCAAGTTTTGTACCCTGACCCCGAGGCGTTAGAACTCGAACCAAAGATTGAGACTGCTAGTTCAATCCACTTATGGGTTATGTTAGAACTCAGTAATTATGCGGTCTACAGCGTAACTTTTAATAGCGTCTCAGAATCGAAATTGGTTTGACCGTCTGTATCTTCTTGCATTACGGTGACAGTAACCGAAACTCTTTTTATATGTCAACAACCATGCTAGCCTCGTCACATGGCTCGACTTGCGCGCATTGTTGTTCCGGGATTGCCCCATCATGTGACCCAGCGGGGGAATAGGCGTGAGCAGGTGTTCTTTGGCAACGATGACTATGTTGCCTATCTTGACATGATGCACGAAGCTGCTCTCAAATCCAAAAGCGAGATTTGGGCTTGGTGTTTGATGCCCAACCATGTGCACTTAATTATTACTCCATCGCACGAAGATGGGCTGCGCGCCTGTGTAGCCAATGCCCACAGGCGTTATGCGGCGCGCATAAACGCTCGTAACAAATGGACGGGACATCTCTGGCAGGGGCGTTTCGGCTCGGTAGTCATGGACGAAGCACATCTGTATAACGCCTTCGCCTATGTCAGCCTCAATCCGGTGCGAGCGCGGTTGGTTAAGCGAGTGCAGGACTGGCAGTGGTCAAGTGTGCACGCTCACCTCTACGGCGTTGATGACGGCCTGACTACGACCGCACCACTACATGAGCGGATTGATGATTTTGCCGAGTATCTCAGGCGGGAGTATACGGACGAGGACTTTGAAGCCATCCGGCGCAGTGAAATTGTCGGTCGCCCTGTCGGCAGTGAAGACTTCCTAAAATCGTTAGAGAAAAAACTGTCCCGCCCCCTACGCCGCAAGAAAAGAGGTCCGCAAAAGAAATAGTTTCGGTTACTGTCACCGCAATTCATTATAGCACAATAAAATGCCGAATGGAGGCGTCCATACCATTACCGTAATACGTTGCCGATCTTGTCTCTTCATCTCCCTCAACCCAGAACGGGTGATCTTCTGTTGCGCGGAAGGTTTCTATTCATCTTGACGTTTCAAGTCTTCTTCTATTGCTAAAATATGTATGGGTACAAGTGGACCATACATTTCCGCAATAGTTTTGGCTTCCTTTAATAGTCTTGCAGCATATACTTCATCGCCTTTGGCAAGGTGGTTGACAATTTCATTTGCAATTTTTTGTTGGCCATACAGAAGTGCAAACGCAGTTGCATTCATACCATTTTTTCCATAGGTGATCGATGCGTCTATTCCATGTTTCAACAGAAGCTTTGCGGATTCCAAAGACTCGCCTGTCACAGATGCGAACAAAGGGTTACGAACGCTTTCGGACGTATCCATAATTGCGCCATTCTCAAGCAGAAATTTCACCATCTCTATTCTATTTTCATGTATAGCCCAAGATATGGGTTTATCTCCTTCCATAGTAGCGGGGTCATTTATATCAAAGTCAATTTCGATCAAGTATTTCGCAACCTCTAAAGCCCTCCATGAAGCCGCATAATGTAGCCAACTCCCACCAGCTATGGGTCGATATTTTAATAGTCTCGGATACTCATCAAACAACCACTGAATTTCATCACAGTCATCAACTTGTATGGCTTGTTTTACTTGACTTCGTTTTTTGCTCATACTCATCATGTATTCTCCCTATGATGTTTTATCACGAGCAATTTTCCCATGTTTTTGCAGTACTGCTACAATTTGTTTTCTTCCCAGACCAGCTAAATGAACACTCCGCCACTCTTTCACCAAAGGCTTGAGTGTTTTTATCGTATGCAGACCTTTGATATTAGGTGCCCATACAAGGTTTTCAATACTATTTATGCCTATTTTATGTTTTTCTAGAACCCTTTGACCAGACTTAACATATGTCTTTTGGAGTTTACCATTACCGTAATCCACACACCGCAATCATTAAACAGTTTGTGGCTAAACTTCGGCTTGTGGTCGGTAAAAGTAAGGCGTTATTGGTCTATCGCGCCAATAAGCCGGTGAGAACGCGAACAATTTTGCAGATGTAGCGACGAAGATTACCCAGCTCAGATCGTTTTGCTGAAGGATTGTACTCTCTGACAAAGAGATCATCAAAAATAATATTGTTGATAAAATCACCCAATAATTCTCGACCCCTCCCCTATATAAGCGCCCAAATGCCAACAACAATGTTATCAGATACATAAGCCCAAACAGGATGACAGCAATTACGCCTGCCGACAACCAAGTTTCTACCCAACCATTATGCGCCGTTGGCACACCCCACTCTAGGCTAAACCGCACCCAATAAGACGGCCCGGTTAAACCCTGCCAAAACGTGCCATAGCCATAACCCAATAAGGGTTTCTCTTTTATAGCTGTCGCCAAAGCATGCCAAATATCTGTACGGCCGGTTAATGTCCGCTCTTTACCGATAAGATCAAACATCATATCGGGCATGAAGATAATAAGGAATATAAGAGCCGAACTACCGATAATAACACTATACATCACAGGAATACGCAGGATCGGGAAACGGCGAAACACCCGAATAGCCAAAAATCCACCAATAGCAACGAGAGCAGCCAATAAAGCAGCTTTTGATGTCGACATTAACACAAGACCAAAACACAACACGCCACCGGGAACCCATAACCACCACCGTTTGGGTTGCATCGCAAATGCACACATCATTAGTGCGAGCCCCATAGCCATCCGAACTCCGAATGAATTCTTCTCTAACCACGCACCGCGCCATGCTCCTTGATGAATTTCTTGCATTTGACCCAAGCTAGGTATGAATACGCCTAAAAATAGACTGATGACCGCAGTCACCAAAAATATCAAAGCCAAACGCTGTACAAGCTCATTCCAATCATAGCGTGCCGCTAAAACCAAACCAAACAAAGTGGTCATAAGGAGTGCAACACTACGGCGTAAAGTAACATCCGGATGAATGGACCAAATATAGCTAAGCCCGCACCACAAGATACAAGTAATAAGCAGTGGGTTAAACACCGCCATACGGATAACCATTGGCAACCACCGTAAGGTCAAAAACAAAATCAACAAATAACCCGGATACCATAAGCTTCGGGCCAAGGGTGAGGAAGATGCCAAATCACCAGAATCAGTTAATATTAATGCGACAAGAGCGGTTGAAAATTGGAACAGTAAAACAAAAACGGTTATTTCTTCTGCCCAATGCAACAGGCGGCTCATATAACTATTACGTGCCTCTACATTCCCGCCTTGATTAATGAACTCGTTGCCTATGACACCTGAAAAGGTCATGAGCTACCCTCATGGCCTGCATTATAACTTGGCATTTCATTTAGGATGACACCCGCACAATTCCCTGCGATAGCACCGATTTTAGCATAGGCATGACCGAGGGAATTAGATTGTGCTTCTCGGGCCGTACTGACCAAAATAGTGCTCTCAGCTTCTGGGCACACGGTACTGAGAATATCAGAACGGTCCAAAGCCGGCGTATCAACAAATATGGCTCCAAAATGCTGGCGTAAGTTTTGCCAATATTCGCTAACAGTTTGAATATGGGCAGTTTGCCCTTCCTTAAACTGCGCCCACTGAAAGCAGGTAAAGGCTAAGTTGGCATTACTCACCATATGCAGGCTCATGAACTGGCTATCGGTTAGACTTTGGTCTGTATTATCGACCATTGACGGCGTCACTCGCCAAAACGGCGCTGCACCAAAGCAAGCATCATAAGGCCCCTCAGGAGCGCCGTATTGTTCCTGAGCTGGTGGCGCGAAAAACCAACTAGCTTGCGCATTTGACTGGATATCCATATCCACTATCAGCACTTTATTGCCTTTTGATAGTTCGCCAGCAGCAATCAAAGCCATGCTACGGGTTACGAATGAAGTCCCAATTTTGGACATAGGAGATGTGAACACATAGATCGAACCAAGCTCATCTGCGCGCTTCTTTTGAGACAAGCCCTGCCATACTAATTGCAAATTCTGAGTATTTGATCGTGTGTCCATAATACTTAAAAATACGGTTTAGAGTCCGTAGAACCTAACACAGGGATATTACCTTCTGGCCCTGCATAATCGGTAACTTGGCTAACGGTCTCATAAGACTGGGCTGTATTGATATACTGATTATCAGTTCCCGTACTACCATCCGTGTGAATGTATGAAGCCTCAGGCATTCCACATTCAACAGGTTCAGGAATACTGATTGAGACTGGCTCATGAATCTGCTGCCCAGAGGTTTGGCCATAATGCATACTGGTCTCCTCATGTGTAGCAGGTGTAAGGGATTCTGGCGCATATGTAGGTGTATGGGTTGGCATATCCAGGACATCAAGGTTAGAGGCTGGAGGATAAGAGGCTGGTGCATCGACAGGCATAGGCGGCACATTCGGATAAGCGAGGTAATCATTTGGTGCCGCTTGCGGTATTATACTGCTAAAAACTTTTAGAGGCTCAGGATTTGCGTTAAGATTAGAGCTGGTAGTGATATTGGTATTGGGGTTCGGATCCGGACTAGAGTTCGGGTTAGGATTGGAATTGGGACCGGGACTAGAGTTCGGGTTAGCCATTTGCGGCAATTGGTTTTGCGAGCCGGGTCCATACAGTTTAGGGTCAAGAAATACGCGGAGCAAGGCCAACATAAACACACTGAAAACAGACCCCAAAAATGCCAAAGCCCGTAAAATCTTTTTCATATTGCGTCCTTTACTCGCCATATTTGGGCGGGTGATGAACTTGATATTTTCACTGGAGTTTT
>JAJFFM010000120.1 GCA_021776675.1 Robiginitomaculum sp. | reverse complement strand
AATGTAATCTGGCTTTCGGTACTGGCCGTTGAAGTATAGCCGGGATCGAATGTAAAGTGACCTGAATTTTTGTAAAGTGAACGTACGTCAACGACATCTGGCCCCATAGAGCCGCCGTAAACGGGGAGCTCAAAGCTATTACCGCCAAGCTCAACTTTGGCTGTGCCGCGATCTTCAATCTTGTTTTCCATTTTATCCTCTTTCCTAATTTTAAAAATATGTGTTCAGGCAGTCTTCAATCCGCCCCAGGGCTTCCTCCTGCCCCAATAATTCAAGTACAAGTGACAAATCCGGTGACGGTGCCCCTCCGGTTAGGCAAGCGCGCAAAGGTGCGCCGATCTTGCCAAACCCAATATCTTCTTTGGTAATATATGCCTGTAAGTGTTCCAATATATTTTGGTCAAGCCACGCGTCTTGCTTAACTCCCGATAGAATAAAATGCAAGTCACGAAGCCTGACTTCTGCGTCCGGTTTGAGTGACTTTTTTGCTTTTCCGGTAATTTCAATAGGACGCTCGCGGGTCACAAAAAAAGCTTGATCTGCAAGCTCGATTAATGTGTTAGCCCGTGACGTGATATGTGGTAAAGCGGCGATAAGACGGTCCATCTGTGCGCAGTTCATTGGCCCATTATTTTTGTTTTCAAAGAACCTCTGGGCGTAGGACAACAGTGTATGGTAAGCGCTGCGCACCATGTGTTCGCCGTTGATGAACGCCATTTTATCAAAATCGAGACGGGCAGGGGCTTTGTTGATATCGCCAAGTTCAAATATTGAGGTGACTTCACTGTCGCCGAAGATTTCCATATCACCGTGGCTCCAGCCAAGTCGGGTCAGATAATTACGAAGACCAGCAGGTATGTAACCCATATCAGCATAAGCATCAATGCTGAGCGCGCCGTGGCGCTTGGATAGTTTTTTACCGTCCGGCCCAAAGATAAGAGGTACATGGGCGAATACGGGAATGTCCCAACCAAGCGCCTGATATATCAGTTTTTGCCGACCTGCATTGATCAGATGGTCATCGCCGCGAATAACATGTGTCACACCCATATCATGATCGTCAACCACCACGGCTAGCATATAAACCGGGCTACCGTCTGCGCGTAGCAAGATAAGGTCGTCAAAATCTTTGTTACTCCACTTAACTTCACCCATGACTTCGTCGTGTATAATGGTTTGGCCTTCGGGAACTTTGAAGCGAACTACAAATGGTGCATCTTTTGGAGAAATTCCTCCATCACGCCAGCTTGAGCGAAAAGCCCGACCTTCGTCGTGTGATTTTTGTCGCTCGGCAGCTATCTCCTCTGGTGTGAGATAACATTTATAAGCATGACCGCTTTCAATCATGGCTTGGGCGGCGGCGCGGTGATGGTCTGCGTTTTGGCTTTGATAAACAACATCACCGTCGTGTTGAATGCCGAGCCAGTCCATGCCGTCCAAAATTGCTTGTGTGGCTTCGGCGGTAGACCGTTTTTTGTCTGTGTCCTCGACCCGTAGTCGAAATGCCCCGCCGTGCCTGCGCGCAAAATAATAACTGAACAAAGCCGTACGTGCGCCGCCAATATGCAGAAAACCTGTAGGCGAAGGCGCAAAACGTGTTACAATTTTGAAGTTAGGCATAATTTGACCAGTTAAAAGTTCAAGATGGGGGAGCTTATCATAAAGGGCCCTGAGAAAAAAGAGATTAACAGGATAAATACGCCGCAAATGCGAAGTTTTTTTGTAAAATTTAGCGGTGTGAGTGGCGTTTTTGTGCGCGGGATGTCCCGTGCGCGGTTCGAATGGTGTCTTGTCGCATTTGGCGTTGGCATTGCCGCATATTTCGGCTGGCCAGTAGAGCCAAATTTACTATTGCCTATGGTTGTCACACTGGTTTTTTATGGTTTGTTATTTGTGGTGCGAACCCGTCCGGCCACACATGAGCTTGTTTTATTGGCATTATTCTTAAGCACAGGCTTTACACGCGCCGTCCACCATACCAGTTCCGCCGAAGCCCCAATTTTACCCGAATTTCGCCGCGCCTATACCTTTACCGGATGGATAGAAGACATTCAAAGTTCTGGTAAATTGCAGCATTTTTATGTGCGCGTGCAGTCAGCCGAGCGCTTGAAACCAGAGCTAACGCCCAAGCGGGTACGGGTGCGCATCAAGCCTTACGGTTTCAAACCAGGTGATAGCGTTCGGTTCAAAACATTGATGGCGGCACCACCTGACCCTGCCATAGTCGGTGGATACGATTCCGCGCGGGCATCTTATTACAGGGGGATTGGCGGATACGGCTTTGCTATTTCAAAACCACAAACCGTAAAACTGGAGAAGCTCCCTCTAGGGCAGCGGGCAAAGCGTAAATTGGTCAAGTTTCGTTATGCCCTATCAAGGCGTATACAGGCAAGAGCCCCACCGCGTACGGCTGGCCTACAAGCGGCTTTACTGACGGGTGATCGCTCCAACATTCCCCCTGAACAATCGACAGCATTACGGCATGCAGGTTTGGCGCATTTATTGGCAATCTCTGGTCTGCATATGGGGCTGTTGGCTGGCGGCGCGTATTTTTTGGCCTCGCTGTTCTTTGCAAGTATTGGCCCACTTGCGCGGCGTTATGATATGCGCAAATGGGCGGCGATTGTTGGCATCATAATCGCAAGTACTTATCTACTCATTTCTGGCGCCAGTGTCTCGACCCAGCGTGCCTTCATCATGGCGGTGATTGTGTTTATTGCGGTTATTCTTGATCGCCGCGCCGTCTCTATGCGCTCGGTGGCTTTGGCGGCGGCGATTACTTTGGTACTGCATCCGGAAAGTTTGCTCAGTGCAGGATTTCAAATGTCGTTCTCGGCGACGGCTGCACTGGTTGCGGTCTATAGAACTTGGGCAGACAGGCGCGAATTTACAAATTTCTCCAAGCAAGGGAAAGGTAATGTATTCAGCCGCATATGGAACGGATTTATAGGTATATCCGTCACCAGTTTTGTCGCCGGTGCGGCTACGGGTGGTTTTGCGGCTCTACATTTTCACCGTTTCGCCAGACTAGGGTTCATTGCTAATGTATTGGCTATGCCAATATTCACCATGGTGGTGATGCCGGCCGGATTTTTGGCCGTTGTGCTGATACCACTTGGGCTCGACAAAGCTCCGCTTTGGGTCATGGGGATGGGGCTTGATTATGTCATCAATATTGCCACATGGGTCAGTTCCATGAAATGGGCACTTGTCTATATCAAAAGTGCCAATGCCGTCGTCATCAGTTTGTTTTCACTCGGGTTTATTTGTTTGTGTCTTGGGCCAAAATTCGTCCGCATTGTCGGGGCTGTGATTATGTTATTATCATGTTTTATGTGGGCGGGGATTGAGCGTCCAGACATGCGTATATCCGCAGAGGCCCGTATCGCATTTTGGGACCCCGACGAAGTAGATGTGCTCAGAGTGGACCGCAAACGCGGCGACGGTTTTGGCCGCGACAGGTTCGTGGAACAAGCGGGTTTAAAAACTGCCGAAAAACGGTCTTATGTGGACGGCGAAAACCTATGCGATATGTTGGGTTGCCGCATAAATCTCAAAGGGCAAATCATCAGTATCGTTCTTGAGCCCGAAGGTGTGGCCGAGGCTTGCACAGACTCTGATTTGGTCATCCTAACCCTAAGAGAAGCCGGCCCCCGCGCCCGCAGAGCTTGCAAAGCCACACTCGTAGACCAAACCATACTCACAAAAACTGGCGCGCAGGATGTGTATATAAATGACGGTGAGCTAGAAGTGCGTACGGCTAATCCGAAGAAACGCAGGGCACGGCCTTGGGGGTGATAACAACTATTTGAGGTGGGTTTGTAATTTGCGCTTGCTTATTTAACCTAAAGGTTTAATAAGCAAGCTATGTCGAACTCTACTGAGCTAAATAATACATTTGCGGCACTTGCAAATTCAACACGCAGAGCAATCCTTGCGCGCTTGGCTGATGGTGATGCCACTGTAAATGAATTGGCGGCCCCATTTGATATGAGTTTGCCCGCCGTATCAAAGCATATTAAAATTCTTGAGCGTGCAGGGTTAATCACACAGGGGCAAGAAGCTCAATATCGTCCCTGCACATTAAATGCCGTGCCGCTAGAAGCTTTAGCCTCATGGACTGAACAATATCGCCACATATGGGAAGCACGCTTTGACCGTATGGATGACTGTCTAAAACAAATGAAAGGGACTACTAATGAATGATGACAATAAATGGGTTTTAATCGAACGTGAACTTGATGCGCCAATTGAAACGGTTTGGAAAATGTGGACAGATCCAACATTATTCCAGCAATGGTACGGCCCCAATGGCATGAGTGTTCCAGTGGCAGAGATGAATGTTGTCATTGGCGGGAAGCGTAAAATTTGCATGGAAATGGTCAGGCCTGAACGTACTATGACCATGTGGTTTTCAGGCGAATATAGAGAAATTGAAGAACCAACACGCCTTGTTTATACAGAGAGCATGTGTGACCAAGACGGGAATATTATTTCCCCACAAGCAATGGGTATGCCAGAAGGCCATCCTGAAGTCACAGAAATCATTGTTGAGCTTTCCAGCGAAGACGGAAATACAAAGATGAAAATGGTGCATATCGGCGTACCTGCTGGTTCAAATGGTGCAGGCGGATGGGCGCAAGCATTCGATAAGTTGGCGGATGTGTTGAAAGGCTAAGTGAAGCCAGTATTTATCAGTTAAAGTCCAATTATTTTTTCTAGTTTTTTAACAATAATACCTCTTGCTTTAGCCGTTTGAAAGTGCTCTGGAATTTTTCTTAAAAAAGAGTCTTGAACACTATAATTAGTGTCTACCTCTATCCGTTTTTTTCTGTCTTTCGATTTTATATAAGTAAGTAGTTTAGTTGCTGTTTCGCGGTCATATGCCCAAAGGTTTTTCCCTTTATATGAAATTTGAAAATAAGCCTCTTCAGGCCAATTTAACTGATGTTTAGATACTGAATTACAATTTCTACAGCGAACAGTGCCAGAATGTTTGTGACGAGAAATACTTCTCGAGCGTGGGTTGATACTTGCGTAATAAAGCTTACACCCTTTGGGTAAATCTGTAATATTTTCCAAGCCTGAGCAATCAACAGCGTCAGAATATCCACGGTAATGACCGTGAGAATATAATTTGTGTTTATTCCACCCTTCGGGGTCAACCACATCGAAATGTTTAGAATTTTCGAAATAAGGTATGTCGGCTTTTCTAGCGATTTTAATAATCTTTGCGAATTCGAATTCTGCTATACGTGCACAAGTTGGACAACGAATGGTTACAAATGAATTTCCCATGTTGAGTTATTGGCATTTTGGCACAACTTTAACAACTTAATATTTGAACCAATGCATTTTATAGAAATTCAATTCCCCACGAAAAAACTTATCCACGGGTTTTGGGGTGGGGGTATATTGGTGGCATGAGTTTTGTCGCTAAACATAAGCAGGAATATTTACGCAGTGTGTCGCACGCCACACTCCGGTTCGGGTGTGCTGCGGCGGCTGTTGCGCGTACAGAACGAGAGCAATTGGGTGCGCTGAAATACGGCGTAGAGGGTTTTCTTATCTGGCTTCGCTTATGGCTTAACTGGTTGAGCGGGGAAAGAATGTCGGGTGCGTCCTACTCTGCGCGTGAAGATGACGGCGAAGTTAATCGCCACCGTAGGCGTATGAGCAAGCGGAGCTTTCCGGTTGCTCGTCTTAGGCAGCCCTTGCATGAATTGTGCGGCAGAGGGCTAAGCCGTTCACAATTTCTTGAGCTTGAATGTAAGCTGTCACTGCGTGGTCGGATACGGGTATATGGTCTTCGTTATGCGGGTTCGGTTTTACAAAGACGGGCTTTGTTGATCTGTTATGATCACGGTTGGTGGCGCACGCCTATCGGAAATTTTGGCCGTATTTATTGCGGCCTATGGCCCATTTTTGTCTGGGTAAATTGGTGTATGATTTTTAGCCGTAAAAACGAAAAAACCCCGAGCATTGCTGCTCGGGGTAAGGTTCATGCATGCCTATTGCTTAAGCTACATTCGAGAATTGGTTCATGGTGTTTTTGTGACCACCGGCCTTAAGCGCGCGTTCGCCGCCGACCATTTCTTTAAAGCTATCTCCGATATCAGAGCCAACTTCGTGTTGATGTTTCACGGCAGAAACCTCGCGGCGAATTTCTTCTCGTTGGATAGTATTGACATAAGCCATCATTTTATCTTCACCGAAATATCCACGGGACAAATCATCCATGAATTTCGCAGTCATGTGGAAGGTCGGCAAGGTGATGAGATTATGGAACACGCCCGCTTTGGCAGCAATGTCGCTTTGGAAACTGCGCAGACGATTATCAGTTTCAAGACCGAGCTCCGTATCGTCGTATTTCGCAGACATCAGAGATAAACCCTCTGGGTATTCGTCTTCGGTGATCTTACCAGATGCAATCCAATCCGAGCGCACTTGTCCGCGCAAATTCAGCGTCCAGTTAAAGGAAGGAGAGTTGTTATATGTCAATTTTGCACTCGGGACGACTTCGCGGATGGCATCAACCATGCCGCCGATAACAGACACGTCAGGTGTCGCAGTTTCGATCCAAAGAAGATCAGCACCGCCTTCAGTCAGGCTGGAAATACAATCCTCAATAACACGTTCACGGCCGGTACCTTGCTTGAATTTATACAGACCATTGGGCAAACGTTCTGGTTTAACCAATTTACCGTCTAGTTGAATGGCAACTTCGCCTTCGCCGAGAGGGTTGGTATTTGTCACTTCACTGGTCTCGAGCCATTTTGTATATTCGGCGGCACTATCGCCAGCTTGGGTAGAAACAGGTATCTTCTGAGTCAGGCCAGCGCCGAGGCTATCGGTACGGGCAACAATAACGCCGTCATCAACACCCATTTCTTCGAAGGCCATACGAACTGCACGGAGCTTTTCAACGAAGTCTTCACGCGGAACTGTAACTTTGCCGTCTTGGTGACCGCATTGTTTAGCGTCGGAAACCTGGTTCTCGATTTGGATGCAACACGCACCGGCTTCGATCATCTTTTTGGATAGCAAATAAGTCGCGTGGACATTACCAAAGCCCGCATCGATGTCTGCGATAATCGGCACGACATTGCTCTCGAAACTGTCGATAGCTTTGACGGCTTTCTTGGCCGCCAAGTCGTCGCCGGAGGCTTTGGCGGTTTTCAAATCCTTGAACAGATCGTTCAGCTCAACCTCATCTGCTTGGCGCAGAGACATATAGATTTCTTGGATAAGTTCTGGCACTGCCGTCTTTTCGTGCATGCTCTGATCTGGCAAATGGCCAAATTGATTGCGCACACCTGCGACCATCCAACCGGAGAGATACACATATGTCCCTTTGACGGTACCCTTCATCCGCTTAACGGATTTGATCATTTGTTGGGCGTGAAAACCGGACCAGCAACCAAGGCTTTGGGTAAATTTTCCTGCGTCTTTATCGTAAGCCTTCATATCCCCGCGCATAATGGTTGCCATTTCTTTGGCGATATCCAGATGGCTTTTATAGGTATTTTGAATTTTAAGCTGGACAAGATCGTCTATGCTAATGCCGCCCGGTGCAATACCGTCAGGATAGCGTTTCAGAAGTTTCTTTTCTATTTTTGCATATGATTTACGTTTGGTCATAATGGTCTCCAATAATCTAGGGGTTATGTATATTTCAAAAGTTGTTGGTAAGCAGGTAGGGTGAGGAAATCGACGAAGTCTATGCTTGTTGAACACTTCTTGAAGATTTCTGCGGCTTCAGTGTAATGGCCTTTGCGGAATTCGGAAACGCTCATAGCGTCTTCTAATTTACTGATCTCTTCGGCGAAGATGCGGTCAAACAATTCCGAATTCATTTTGGCGCTTCCGCCCTCGCTCAGTTCGACAAATACGCCGTGGCGTAACCATTGCCAAACTTGCGAACGAGATATTTCCGCCGTCGCAGCATCTTCCATAAGATTGTGGATTGGAACGGCGCCCCGACCCGAAAGCCACGCTGCGATATAGATAATACCAACAGAGATATTGGTGCGAATTCCGGCTTCTGTCACTGCGCCCGTATGGGGTGCTAGCAAAGATTGCTCGGTTATTTTAGGCGCTAGACCTTTGCGCAGGATTTGGTGCGGGCCAGACATATGTGCGTCGAACACTTCCATAGCCACAGGCACAAGACCCGGATGGGCAACCCATGTACCGTCGTGGCCAGCCATAACCTCGCGTTCCTTGTCGAGGCGGACTTTATTGAAAGCGACTTCGTTGGCCGTATCATCGCCTTTAATTGGGATTTGCGCAGCCATTCCGCCCATAGCGTGCGCTCGGCGGCGATGACATGTCTCGATAAGTTTCAGCGAATAAGCATTGAGGAACGCTTTATCCATACCAACTTCGGCACGGTCAGGCAGGACAAATTGCTTATGATTGCGCAGGCATTTGATGTAAGAGAAGATATAATCCCAACGGCCACAATTTAGCCCCGTAATATGAGAACGAAGTTCATAGAGAATTTCGTCCATCTCAAATGCGGCAGGTAATGTTTCAATCAACACCGTAGATTTAATCGTCCCGTGGGGAATGCCGACAAATGTCTGGGCGAAGTTAAATACATCATTCCAAAGACGGGCTTCTTTGTGACTCTCTAGTTTCGGGAGGTAATAAAACGGCCCCATTTTCTTTTCGGTTAAGATTTTTCCGTTGTGGAAAATGTGCAAACCAAAATCACACAGGCTTGCTGACATCGGGCGACCGTCTACGGTGATATTGGCTTCTTCCAGATGCCAACCGCGTGGACGCACCAACATTGTGGCGATGTCGTCGTTTAGCTTGTAGTCTTTGTCTTTGGCGCGATCTGTGTAGGCCAGATTGCCACGAGCGAAATCATACATATTAATCTGACCATCGATCACATTGTCAAAGCTCGGCGCAGACGCATCTTCGAAATCCGCCATAAACATTTTAGCGCCGCAGTTTAGCGCATTTATCATCATCTTGCGGTCAACCGGACCAGTGATCTCTACGCGGCGATCCCTCAGAGCAGATGGGATAGGGTCAACTTCCCACATGCCGGCGCGGATATGCGCAGTTTCAGGTAGGAAGGTGGGGAACTCGCCGTAATCAAACCGCTCTTGGCGGTCTTGACGGTATTCAAGCATATTTCGGCGGGCACGACCAAAGCGGCGCTCAATATCCGCAAGGAACAAGAGTGCATCCGGAGTGAGAATAGTCTCAAACCCCGGATGCATTTGCCCCACGACTTTAGCCAGTACCCGGTGACGGGGTATATCAGTATTTGGTGAAATTGCGGTCATTGCATGCTCCATAATGTCAAATGAGTAACTAGTTCAGTTTTCTGTAGGTGAAAAAAATACGATAATCTAGCATTTGCGGGTGAAAAAGAACACTTTGTAAATATAAAACTTGTAATATTGTCATAATTGTAAACAATAGAGGTATGAGCACACAAAAACTAATGATCGGGCCACGAGTTCGGCAATTACGACAGTCGTTGAACTTAACCCAAGCGGCTATGGCGGATGATCTGGGTATTTCTACCAGTTACATGAATTTGATTGAACGCAATTTGCGTCCTATGAGCGCCAAGGTTTTGCTACGGCTTGCTGAAAAATACGATATTGATATCGCCAAATTATCACCCGAGTCTGATGCTAAAATGGTGCAGGAACTTGCGACCATATTAAAAAACCCGGCTTATGGTTCCTATAGGATTTCCGGTGCGGAACTCAGAGACAGTGTTGGCTCTAGCCCGGATTTAGCCAGAGCGTTTATTGCGTTACATGCGCGGGCAGAAGAATTGACGGTACGGGCATCTTTACGACATGACCCTTTGGCTGACCGTGACAAAGTTGAGCTGTTAGAGGAAAGCTCAGGTGCGGTTGAAAATGTACGGCGTTTTATCCATGACAGTCAAAACCATTTTGGTGCTATCGATTTAGCGGCTGAAAAACTTGCAGATGAGCTCGATCTAAAAACCCGACAGCCACATACGGCACTCAGCGAACGGTTATTTGATAACCATGGCATTACAACGCGGATTGTCCCTGCGGATATTATTCCTGGACGGTTGAGTTTATTTGACCCTCATGAGCGCCGTTTGAACTTGTCGGAACTTTTGCCGCAATCAGGGCGGCGGTTTCGCATTGCTTATCAACTTGGCTTACTCGAGCACCGCGATATTATTGACAAGACTATTGCCAAAGCCTTGTTGCCGAGTACAGAAGCCGATGATTTGGCACGGCTCAGTCTGGCTAATTATTTTGCGGCAGCAGTTTTGATGCCTTACGGGCGGTTCTTACAGGCGGCGCAGGATAATTTCTATGATGTAGAACTCCTGACCCGCCGCTTTGATACCAGTTATGAGCAAACGGCGCACAGACTGACGACCTTACAAAGAAAAGGGGCGCGCGGTGTACCGTTCTTTTTTGTGCGGGTGGATATGGCGGGTAATATCTCCAAACGGTTCAGTGCAGGTAAGTTTCATTTCTCGCGCTTTGGCGGGGCTTGTCCCTTGTGGAATATTCATGCTTGTTTCCAGACACCCGGCGAAACCATCCCGCAAGTTATCGAAATGCCGGACGGTACAAAATATTTCAGTGTTGCCCGCGCCGTTCTGCGCCCCGAAGGTGCCCACGGCCAACATGCGCAAATGGTGGCCATTGGTCTGGGGTGTGAGCTTAAGCATGCTGGCGAATTGGTATATGCTAAGGATAAAGCAGAAATGCAGCCAACGCCTATTGGTGTGAATTGCTATCTGTGTGAACGTCCCGCTTGCCGTTCCCGTGCCCATGCACCGATCAATAGAAAACTACGATTTGACGAACGCGCCCGCGACCAATCAATTTTCAGGTTTGACAATTAGCGCAGTGCATATGACTGACTTGGGATATTTGCTAATTGCGCAGCCAAAGGCCTAGGATTTATGGGGTACGTCGCCGTTTAAAATAAAACCGATTTAGTGCATAAAAGCCGTTGACGTTACAAAAAGAGCGGGCTAGTAAACGCGCCTTGTCGAAATACAAGCGGGTGTAGCTCAGTTGGTTAGAGCGCTGGCCTGTCACGCCAGAGGCCGCGGGTTCGAGTCCCGTCACTCGCGCCATTACTTTTAAGAAATGGCTGCAATGTTATTCGTGACTTATTCCAATTAATTCCCATATTTATTGGTTCTGGGAGTGCGTGTTTTACCTTATTACGTAAGTCTCATAATCCCCAAAAGCGGTTATAAAAAGCCAGCTTATTTTCTTGCTAATAGTTATTGGAGAAATATAACTTAAGTTATGTATGAAAATTATTTTATTGATTGGGATGTGCGACCGGAATTCCAAACGGAGTACATTTCACTATGGCCTAATTGGCTTGGGAAAGTAAAACTCCATTTACTTGACGAAGTGATCGAGAGTGAGTGGCAAAGGTTTAATATCCTCATCGAGTCAATATCAAAAAACTTTAAGGTTGGATTGATAAGTTTTCCGGTTGAAACAATTAGTTTTCCGAGAACAATAAAAAACACATTCAGTTCATACTCTGCATCTATGAATAAAGACGCTTCCCTCTTTGCAAAATATATCTTGCCAGAATTAGATTGTCTAATTACTGAAGAATGGGATTATACTTATATTCTCTGGCATAAAAACAATGGTGCAGTCGAGGTTTTAAGCCCGTATATTTCGAGCTCTAAGCTTCATCATTTCAGCGATAAAAGGTATGGTTAGCTAGTGTCCGTTTTGCCTCAAAAATAGACATTAGTTAATTCTCATGAATGGCTATTTGCGAACACTAGGTGAAGTGACGACCTATATGAGGCCGTAACGCGCTAATGCTCTGCTGGCATGGCTGTTTTCATTTCGACCATGCATTTTGTGTGTTTGGCTTGCATGGCTTCCATTTTCTCTGGATTGTGTTTTTTCATTTTAGACATGTCATGTTTCTTTTTGTCCGCGTGCATAGCCCCATCTTTATGCTTGCCGCCTTCAGCATGTTTGGCAGCATGTTTAGCCTTGTGTTTAGCCTTGTGTTTAGCCTTATGTTTTGCGGCCATCTTGGCTTTCATTTCTTCTGAACCGTGGCCTTCCATTTTACTCATGTCGTGCTTTTTCATTTCCTTATGCATAGCACCGTCTTTGTGTTTGGCAGCATGTTTAGCTTTATGCTCGTCGCTATCCTTATGCTTAGCCTTATGTTTTTTGGCCATTTTGGTTTTCATCTTGGTCGCCATGGTCTGGCATTCATCTGACAGCTTGGACATATCTATATTGGATGCGAGCATTTGGGACATCATTTTGTGGTCCATTTTCATTTGGTGCATCATGCCTCGATGTTCCCTGTGTATGCTGTCCGCCGCCTGTTCTCCTTGTTGGGCTTCAACCTTGCTATCTGGCTCGACCGTTTCAGTGGCCTTAGTATATATAGTGCTACAAGCCGTTAAAGTTAGAATGGCTGTGCTTGCTATGAGTGTAGTAAATTTAGTGAATGTGGTCATTTGGCGCTCCGGTATGTGATATTCTCAAACGAGTTTATCCGCTAAGTATACCTAAAAATACCGATATCGCAACAAAGTGTTACTTTTCAACATTGTGACAAATCTTAAGGCGTATTGGCACTGGTTTGTTCTTCTTGAATATATCCTGTAATTATTTATGTTCATTGCAAGGAAATGTTGAGGAGTGATGGCTCAAAAAATGTATCAAGCCAAGAATAATTGAAAGACGGCTCGCTAATTTTCGGCTTGCGTCTTAAATATTGGTTTGATAGGTCTGGCGCAACGTCGAGCGCGGTCGATAGGACAACCGCGACGTTTTTATGCTTGAGGAGATTAAGCAATGAAAACGATTATTGAACCATTCCGTATTAAATCCGTTGAACCTATTCGTTCCACCACGCCCAGCGAACGCAAGCGTCTGTTGAAAGATGTGGGCTATAACCTGTTCCACTTAAAATCAAATGATGTGCTAATTGACTTACTAACGGACTCGGGTACATCCGCCATGAGCGCCGAGCAGTGGGCCGCGATTATGCGCGGCGACGAGAGCTATGCGGGTTCGCCGTCCTTTGACCGCTTTGAGCGGGCCGTGAAAGATTTGATGAATTTCAAGCACATCATCCCAACCCACCAAGGCCGCGCCGCCGAAGCGATTTTATTCTCTATTTTGGGCGGGGACGGCAAGATGATCCCCAACAACACTCATTTTGATACGACACGCGGTAATATCGAAACCACAGGTGCCAAGGCGGTTGATCTGCTCTGTGCTGAGGGTTTGACCCCGTCTGATTTATCGCCCTTTAAAGGCAATATGGATTTGGATGAGTTACAGGCATTCATGGAAGATAACGCTGAGGATGTGCCGTGCGTGATGATTACAGTGACCAATAATGCGGGCGGCGGGCAACCTGTGTCTCTTGCGAATATCAAAGGCGCCGCCAAAATTGCACGCGAATTCGGCAAGCCGTTTATCATTGACGGGTGCCGCTTTGCTGAAAATGCATGGTTCATTAAAATGCGTGAACAGGGGCAGGGTGACCGCTCTATTCCTGATATTGTCCGTGATATGTTCGCAGACGCAGACGGCATGACTATGTCGGCCAAGAAAGACGCTATTGTAAACATTGGCGGCTGGTTGGCGCTGAATGATGACGAACTGGCGGACAAAGCCCGCATGCGTCTGATCATGACAGAAGGTTTCCCGACATATGGCGGTTTGGCCGGACGTGACCTTGAGGCAATCGCACAGGGCCTTAAGGAAGTGGTTGATGAGGACTATCTGCGTTACCGTGTGCGCACCAATGAATATATCGTCG
>JAJFFM010000119.1 GCA_021776675.1 Robiginitomaculum sp. | reverse complement strand
GCCGCCCTTGGCAGCAGAAGGAGCAGAAGAAAACTGACGAGCTAAAACTGGAAAAGGTGCGCCTGTCCCAAGTTGTTCAATCATGGCCTCTGCGCCTTGCATGGCACCGTTCATGCCACCAATATCTGGGGTAGCTTCAATGTAAATTTCAGCAACCCGGTATTGTGGTTTGTCAGAATTTGCTGAAACACGGGTTAAAGTTTCGTCGATTTGTGCGTCACTGCTACGAATGCGCGAACCATAAAGTCCGCCAATAATCCGCTGCCATGCAATCTCTGCTCGGATTTGGTCCTGTAATGTACTGATAGAAATTCCTGAAGCAGCAAGCCGTTGGCGGAACTCTTCGATGTTGATACCATTTCTGCTGATTAAGTTTCGGATACCATTGGCTACAGCTTCTTGTGAGATAGTCTGGTCGTATTTTTGTGATTCTTGCATCTGGAGCTTTTCATCAACAAGATTGCGCATAGCCTGCGCTAAAATTTGCCGCTTTGATTCTTCGGTAGGCTCAATGCCCTGCGTCGCCATCATGAACAAACTGCGCTGACGTAGATCGAATGTGGTGATGACATCATCATTGACGACGGCGGCAATCCCGTGAGACGTTTGAGCCTGTGTTGGTACAGAAAATGCCAGTGGCAGGGTTATGCCGAGCACAATTGCTGTGAATAATTTTGATGCAGAGATTTTCATTAACGTCAGTCCTTAAAATTTTGCCTTAACTAAGACATTTCTTGTTTGGGTGCAACAGCATCCTTTGCGGTGTCTATAACTATCCGTCTTCGACCCATGACAGAAATATCAAACCGCATGATAGCACAAGTAACGGCACAGACCAAGCGGCTACAACAGGTGGTAATGTACCCGTTTCCCCAAATGCGCCAATTAAATTATCGATAAAATAAACGCCGAAACCGAGCGCACCACCGGCAATGAGCAATCGCAGGGTGCCGCCCTCACGCGCCATATTCAATGATGCACCTGCGGCAATCACGGCCATAGCAATGAGAGTTAAAGGCAAGGCCAGTAATTTGTGCAAATGCATCACCATGCGTGTTGTATCGAAACCGGCGTTTTTGGCCTTTTTAATCTCAGTGTTTATTTGCCAAAATGGCGGTTTTTTTCCAGATTGGGATTGAGTGCGCAGTGTTTCCCTGCTGATATTTGTGAGCTTCGAAATTGTTGTAAACTGTCGCGGTTCTTTCCCGTCTTGGTTTTCTGTCACCGTCGATAACTGCCAATACCCATTTTTGGAAAGTTCCGCTTGGGCCGCATCTAATCTTGTAGTAAAATTTGCCGTACCATTAGGTGTTTTTTCAAATAAATAGAAAACCACATTATACAAAATGTGATTTTCTATATTGGCAGATAAAGCATGAATTACGACATATCCGTCTGCGTTGCCTTCGCGCAGCCAGATGTCATTTTCCACTAATTTTATTTGTGCGCCGCCTGACGCAATCTTGTTTGCCACTTCCTTGTGCTTCTGCTGTGATAACGAAGCTAACGGGTTAAATGCAGTCGCCCATAAAACCCCTAAAAGTGCTGTTACGGTCAAAGCAGGCTTTAAAAATCGCCAAGCGGAAAGGCCAGAGGCCCGCAAGACAATCAGCTCAGAATGTCTATTTAGGTTAAAAAACGCACCCATAACGCCGAACAACACTACGAATGGTATGGTTTGTTCCACCAGCATAGGCATATTGAGAAAAGTGATATAAAGTACGGCCAAAAAGGAGGCGTCGAATTCAGAGCCTAGATTGCGTGATGTTTCTACAAAATCTACCAACATTATGATGCTAGTAATGATGATGAATGCTAGTAATATTGAGAGCAATACTTGTAAGGCAATATATTTGTTAAGTGTCGGCATTAAATGGTGTCTCCACTGTATTCAGAGAAGCCTACCTTTGGTTTACGTAGTTTGCGCAAGCGGAAAATGGTGTGTGCGCGCCGACTATGCAATAAATACCAAATAGCAAACAAAGACACGATGATCGGCAACGCATATTGAACGGCGTTCATAGATATGTCTTTTTCTGCTGCTGAAGCGACGGCAAACCCGCTTAACCGCAAAGTAAAGCCTAAAGCGCCTGCGATGGCTAAACGCCGTGCGTAACCCAATTTTTGATGTTCCCCGCGAACAAGAAATGCCAGTGCCAATAAAACTAAAGCGTAATTATAAAGAGGTGTAGCTAGCCGGCTATGACCTTCGGCCAGATATTCATGCTTATATCGGATAACGGCGTAATCTGCAGGATCGGGGGCGAAGAGCTCATGTAAGTACCGATCAGATGTTTTTAGCCGTAATACTGGATCCACGGCCAAGACTTCGGTAAGATCATATGTGGTTTTTTCAAAGTAAGTGATATCCATACCGCCTATCTTTGTTAGGAAAGAAGCATTACCATTGTACAAGGTAAAGAAGGTCTGGCCTTCTGGAGAAGAATTTACCTGACCTTCCAGTGCCGTATAGGTCAAGGGCGTATCCGCACTGCGTTCATCATAAATAAGGACGTCGTGTAAAAGGCCAGTTGGTGATATCTCACTGGCGTACAAGGTTAGCCCGCTAGACGGTGAGGTGAATTCACCAGGCTGTATCATGCGAGCAGCTACGTCCGTGCGCACATCAAGCAAGGCCTTGCGCATGAGGCGAAAAGTATAGGGTTGGACAAATAAATTGATCAAAAGGTGCACGACCAAAGCATAGCTGGCAATTCTAAGTGCAGGGCTTGCAATTTGCCATGGGCTGAACCCGGAAGCCTTGGTAACGACCAATTCGCTATCCATGTTTAAACGGTTTAAGGCATAAAGCATGGCCATAAACACGGCGAGTGGCATGATAATGCTGAACAATTGTGGTAAGGTCAGCACGGTAATGTATAAAAATGTCGCTGCGGTTTGGCGGTTCTGGGTTATCAAATCTAACGTCGATAAACTTTGGGTAAGTAAGGCAAGCACGGATAGTGCCGACAAAGACAACAAGAGAGGCGTGCGGGCTTGTCGTAGAAAATATTTTTGTATTAGCTTCATAGACCCTCTATACTATCATACCTATCTGTGCCCAAAAAAATAATTGGTTGTTGCGCAAGATTATTACTGCCAAAAATTATTATTGCCACCAAAATTACCACTGAATGTGTTGCGTGTTATAACGCATACACATATAAGTTACCACTATCGACTCGGACTTAAACTTTTAAGTTTTAACAATAAACAAATTACAGTAATAATCTTATTCATAAACATGGAGCATCACGTGAAAGTCAGTTTTATCAGTCCAGAAATTAAAGATGGTCAAATTAAGTCAATAGCCATTTTGCCAGTATTCAAGGGCGCGAAATTGTCAAATGCCTATAAGGACTATGATAAGCTTTCTAAAAAACGTGTGTCATCAGCTGCTAAAGCGGGCGGTGTTGACGGCTCTGCTGGGAAAAGTGTCCAAATTGTTGGCCCTGAGGGTACAAAAACCAACCGTTTACTGGTCACAGGATGTGGTAAATTGGCTGATTTTAATGCGGAAAAATTTGGTGCGCAAGTAACGAAAACCATGTTGATGAGCGGTGAAACAACGTTGATCATACATTTAGACGGACATGATTTAACACCGACAGATGCCGCGCAAGCGGCGCTCGGCGCGGTATTGGCAGCTTACCGGTTTGATAAATACAGGACAAAATTAGCTGCAGACAAAAAACCGAGCCTGAAAACGGTCAAAATTGCTGTCGAGAATCCGGCGCAAGCCCGTAAGGCTTGGAATAATTTTTACGGCCCCGTTGGTGAGGGCACCAATATAGCCCGCGATTTGGTTATGGAGCCAGCAAACAAGCTATATCCGACGAGTTACGCAGCGCGTATCAAGAAAATGGAAACGCAAAAAGAAACAATGGGTCTTAAAGTACAAATTCTCGGCGAGGCACAGATGGCAAAGCTCGGCATGGGTGCTTTACTTGGTGTCGGCCAAGGTTCTCCGCGTGCATCGCAATTAGTGATTATGAAATGGAGTGGCGGCAAAAAAGGCACGAAACCCGTATGTTTAGTCGGCAAAGGTGTGACCTTTGATACAGGCGGTATTTCCCTTAAGCCTGGTGCGGGCATGTGGGATATGAAAGGCGATATGGGCGGATCTGCTGCTGTTGTCGGAGCTATGCACACGATAGCTGCGCGAAAGGCCAAAGCAAATGTCATCGGCATTGTCGGCTTGGTAGAAAATATGCCTGATGGTAAGGCGCAAAATCCCGGCGATATTGTTACCTCTATGTCTGGTCAAACGATTGAAGTGCAAAATACTGACGCAGAGGGCCGTTTGGTTCTGGCGGATGCGCTTTGGTATGCCAAAGAAAAGTTTAAGCCCAAAGCTATGGTCAATTTAGCGACGCTCACCGGTGCTATCATTACATGCCTTGGCCATGAATATGCTGGCTTATTTTCTAATTCCGATGAAATTTCGGACCAGATGCAGACGGCGGCGGATAACTCCAGCGAAGCCGTTTGGCGTTTACCGCTGAACGAGGCTTATGATAAATTAATTGATAGCCCCAATGCCGATATGAAAAACATCACCGTTCCGGGTGCGGGCGCTGGGTCGATAACAGCAGGTCAATTTTTGCAACGCTTTGTTGGTGATGTTCCTTGGGCGCATCTTGATATTGCTGGTACGGCATGGAAAGCAAGCCGGACTGACCCGCGTGAACCGTCCTGGGCAACCGGTTTTGGTGCACGCCTCATGAACCGCTGGGTGGCTGATAATTACGAGGGCTAATACTGTGCCTAAAAAAAAAGACAAGGCTAAGCAGGTTGAACAGGTCGAGCATTGGTTTTACCATTTACAGCAAAGTGCTCTAGAGGCCGTATTACCAGACATTTTGGAGAAAACGCTGGCTAAGGGCTGGCGTGCTTTGGTTAAAGTTGGGGCATGTAACGGTGCCGCTGAAACAGAAATGCAGAGGCTGGATAAATTTCTCTGGACCTATAAGCAAGACGGGTTTTTGCCTCATGGACGCGACGATGAGCCAATGGCAGATGCACATCCAATTTTATTGTCTTGTTCATCTGAAAAAGCAGAAAATGTCGACGCAGTTATCCTTGTGGCGGGTGCGGACATGCAAGATGTTACACGCGCCAAAAGATGCATAACAATTCTTGATGCCCGTAATACAGAAGATAAGGCTGTAGCACGTAAGCGTTGGAAAATGGTGAAAAATGCAGGCCATAAGGCGGCATATTGGCAGCAAAATGACCATGGTCGTTGGGTGCAACCGAATATGTGATATCAAGTCTTTATTTGATTCGTTTTGGAGCCAGATTTGCGATTTATGCTTTACATTGTCGGGGGTAGCTTATTGGTCGGCTGCTTTACACCCGGCGCAAGTGAGCCGCGTCCAAGGCCCAACCTTGGACAATACCAGATACCACTTAACCAAAGGCCCGAACCCACAAGGCGTATTGCGGGCGATGATGAATGTCGCTCGAAACTGTTTCTAGGCCTGATCGGTCAACATGAGGGCGGGATTGTGTTTGCGACACTGCCCGGACGCACTCGTGTGGTTAAACCTGCAGAGATGGAACTGAACGAAGACGAATTTTTACAAGATATGCGTCCCGACCCGCCGCTTGTTGAGGTAAGGGAGTACTTATCTGGGCAAACACTATATTCACCCGCAATTCGTGCCGTAACCCGCATTGATAATTTAGGACCAATAATCATTGACCGATTAACGGTAGAGCTGGACGCGGATGGTTATGTAAGAGAATTAAGCTGTCGCTAATTTACTAAACGTTTAAGCAGCTATATCGGTGCCGTTTTTCGCTAATGCGATATGCAAAAGCTGCATTTCTTTTTTGCAAGATTTTAATTGACGAAATGCGATGCGCAAATCTCTCTTTGTATATGTTGAAAACAAATGTCCACACGTTTTGAAGGTTTCAGGTTTATTCATGCCGCGTAGTGAAAAATACATAGCCAGTATAAATGCAGCACGATTTTCTATTGAATTGAAACTGAGCATTTTTTTCTGACCACGGTTCATAGGGCAAAACAAATGCCCAAGCCCCATAAGAGCGCCGCCCATAATGTATAAATCTCTATTGGGTGTTTCTTGGACAAATATAGGCTTGCGCTGCATTTTATGGAGCATATCAGAGAGTTTATTGACGATTCGGTAATTTATATAGCCGGGCCTCTCGGCACTGTCGTCGTTATAGTAGAATATTGGCTGACCATAATCATTTACATAATATTTTTCGTCGTGACGGGCGCTGTGAATTTCTGTAAGGCGGTTTTGTTGGGTTCTACCTTTTCGTCTGGTCACAAGTTCAGCCGGTTGGATTACAAATTCTATGGGCATATGGTCCATATTGCACCAATGTTTGAACTCGCGAAACCGGCGATCAACCCAGATAGCTTGTAAAGTTTTCTCAGCAGGCGGGTGGGCTTTGAAAAAGTCCATTTCGGATTCTGGAAATAAAATATCTTCTGGGAGTCCGTGCTTAGGCACAAAACTGTCAATAAACCACTCAAAAACATTGATGAGGTGCAGAGCCGAGGTCCGACTGACCACGCCTACGCCCATATATACGTCCTGCATAAAATAAACCCATATTTTAGGCTTTTCCCCAATAGCCCTACATTTTTTTTACCGCGGTTTCGTAACGTGCAGAGGTTTCTAGCCAGCGGTCTTCCATATTTTGTAATTGTGTTAGTAGATTTACACGTTTTTGGTTTAATTTAACAGCTTTATCGCGGTTATTGGTAAACAAATCGGAAACAGAAAGCTGTTTGTCAATGTCTTCAATTTCTTGGCGTGTTTTCTCCATAGTTTTATCAAGGTTAGTTATTTCTTTCTTCAAAGGTGCGACGGCTTTACGATTATCAGCACTTGTGCGGCGGTCTTTACTCTTAGTATTTTTCTTGGCTTTATTAGTTGCGCCAGCGGTGCGGTGTTTTTCTAACTGTATACGGCGGTAATCATCCATATTGCCTTCAAACGCAGATATACCTTCATTTTCGACAACCCAAAGACGATCTACTACGGTTTCCAACAAATTGCGATCATGAGAGATTAACAATACAGCACCTTCATAAGTGTTAAGGGCTTTTGTTAGCTCGTTTCGGCTATCCATATCCAGATGGTTAGTCGGCTCATCAAGTACCAAGAGATGCGGTGCGTTAAAGCTGATAATCGAAAACAGTAATCTAGCTTTTTCGCCGCCGGATAAATCCGCA
>JAJFFM010000118.1 GCA_021776675.1 Robiginitomaculum sp. | reverse complement strand
GAAATAGTTCAAGTCCGCGTGCATGGTCACAAATCCGCAAGCAGCGCATCTTAAAACCCATAGAATTCACTCCGTATGAACTGATTCCAGAAGCGGTAGCCGACAAGCCGCAAGACGGCGAAAATCAAATTGGAAAAATTGAAAATACGGACGTTAAAAAGTTACACGAACCGCCTGATAAAACACCTAAGGAAACTAAACAGATAACAGAAGAGCAAAAACCGCCCTAACCTATCAGACAGGCGCGTCCAAACTCTTTGGTGGTTCACTGAAATACTTCGGGCCTGTCTCTGTCATATGCAAGCAGTCTTCAAACCGCACGCCAAATTCTCCCATGATATAAATGCCTGGTTCATTAGAAAGACACATGCCCGGTGCCAGTTTGGTCTGCTCGCCGTGGACGAAATTTACTTGTTCGTGTCCCTCTAGACCAATACCGTGTCCTGTGCGGTGAGACAGGCCGGGTAATTTATACCCCGGGCCGAAACCTTTGCTTGCGTAAAGTTTACGGACGGCATCATCAATTTGCCCAGCAGGAGTGCCGATTTGCGCAGTTTCAAACGCTAATGCCTGCCCATCCCGCACCAAGTTCCAGACATCCCGTTGTTTCTTGCTAGCTTCACCAATGACGAATGTGCGCGATATATCGCTTTCATAACCGTTGACGTTGGCGCCACAATCCATAAGCACGGTACTGCCTTCTTTGACGGTTTGCGGTGTGTCTGAACCATGAGGATAGGCACTGGCTTCGTTAAGGAGCACCATAACAAATTCATTCGTGCCGCCTAGGGCTTCCGTAGCGTTTCTCATAATGGTGCGAATATCGCTCGGCGTCATCCCGATCTCTATTTTAGGATATGTGTGGCGGTAGGCGGCATGGGTGATGTCGTTAGCCGTCTGCATTAAGCTGAGCTCTTTGGCCGATTTTATCATGCGGCAACCCCAGACTATGTCTGCGCCGTTAACGACCTCATATATTGGGGCGGCTTTTTGAAATCCGTCGACGGCAAAATAACGTACCGTATCTTCGAAAGCTATTTTTCCGTTCTTAACGCCGCGGTCCGCTAATATGCCTGCTAATAACTTAAACGGGCTTTCGTGCTCATTCCAAACCCGAACATCATCGCCGACCTTCATGCTTTCGCGAATGCTGGGTTCTTCGAAATGCGGAGTTACAATGCCGATCTCTCCGTTCGCCGGAACAACGGCAGCGGTCAAGCGTTCTGAACGCCACCAACGAATACCAGTGAAATATTGAAGGCTGGCTCCGGCTTCTAATATAAGCGCACCAATTCCGGCCTTACGCATTAAATTTTGGGCTTTAGCAATACGAGCTGCATGGTCTTTAGAATTAATCTCCGGCACATTCGTGGCCAGAGATTCCAAATTATTTGTAGTCTCTTGCGTAGGTTTTTCTGCCGCTGATTTGGGGCTACAAGCGGCTAAGGCCGCCAAACCACCTGCACCGATCAACTGACGTTTTGTAATGTCCATTTGTCTACTCCTGTATGAGGCGGAAAAATTCCAATCTAGGCGCGGTCTCTAGGAAGTGCCCATCAAGAGCACTGGAAATCATTCGGTGCGGCGTTCGGATACCGCGCATGGTCATACACAGATGTTCGCCCTTGGCATAAACGGCTACATTTTCTGTGTCCAAAATATTTTTTACTTCTTCGGAAATGTCCGATACCAATTGTTCTTGCAGTGTTAATTTATGGGCATGTTTGTGTGCGATACGGGCGAATTTAGACAAGCCCAATACTTTGTCGTCAGCAATATAAGCAATGGATACATCACACCAAAATGGCAACATATGATGCTCACACATGGACCATACCCGCATTCCCGTTACGCAGACCATCTGGTTATGCTTGACCGAGCTAAAGGTCGTATCCAATTTACCTGGTTCGTATTCAAGAAAATCACGCCAAAAATTTGCAATCCGGCGCGGGGTTTCTTTAAGGCCCTCACGCTCAGGATCATCCCCGAGCGCAACAAGGAGCTCGCGCACAAGCGATTTTACTTTAGTGTGATCTATTTTTCTGGTCATAATATATCCTAGTCTAAAGCTGTGCGAATGTCTTCAACGCGCGCACGGTTTACGCCGCGGTCTGAATATCCAACACGAGACGCAGAACGAATTTGTACTTGCTCTCCATCTAGACGGACTTCTACATCGTCGACAAATTTATAAACACCAGAAGTAAATTCGGCGGAAACATAATTTTTATCAGTAGCCGTAATTTGGCCGCCTATCTTTTCGATAGCCTCTTTCACGCCGTCCAGTGAATTGACACCCAAGGCATCAATTTTGAACTTAGCAGGCGTTCCGTCTTCACTGTTCACACAGTTAGGCTTACCAGAGCAACCCGCGAGCTTGCCGTCTACCAGACCAATAGCCGCACCTTTTTGTGATTTTTTACCCAATAAGAAAAATGCTATCATGATGAATATTACCAATCCAATAATTATATAAGCTGCGATTTTCATTTGGTTCCCCGATTAAATTTTCCCTTCTGAAAGACTAGCTTATTTGGAGAAATTTCCCTAATAGAAATTTACGGAATTATCTACCAACGCTCCAGCCAAACCAAATCGCAATCAATGCTAAAATTATTGCCATGAATTTACGGGCGCGACGATTGAGTATTGGGTTCACCAAAAACGGCTGAAACACACCAGCCAAAGTAACAATCAATATATGCATAAATGTTGCGATCAGAACAGATAACACAGTCAGGAAAACAGCTTGCGGCGCAATGTCCTTGGTGAGCGTAATAAATGTCGGCAATATTGCTATATAGAATATGGCCGCCTTCGGGTTGAATATATTAACAAACAAACCATGGCGAAAAATATGTTGTAAGGGCGGGTGAGCGGGCGCGTTACCCGGCGAGATTTCCTTGGCTTCTTGCCAACTTTCCCATGCTAAATATAACATATAACCGACACCAGCTATGCGTAAACCTTGATATAATACGGGAGAATTTGAAATGATTCCTGCTAACCCCACCGCAGCAGCAAGGCCAACTATACCCAAGCCTAATGTAATGCCAAGCGTTGTTGCATACCCATAACGACGGCCTTTGGTTGCACTGATGATAGCCAGAAAGGCCATATTTGGCCCTGGTGTAGATTCGATGACAAAGCATGTTAAAACGAATGCCCAAATTTGCTCTAAAGGTATACCGACCATAACGTCTTAGAAGAAACTCCCTATTGAAAAATATAGAGACGTGTTGCCTTTGTCATTATACCCGACGCCGACAAAGACTGGCCCCAAGGGTGATTTCATTCCTGCGAAAATACTACTGGCGTAAATAGCTTGCTCAAAACCAATTTGGTCAAATGACTGATAAACATTGCCAGCTTCTAACGAACCACCAATATATAGCGGAAAGTCAAACAGCGTTGCTTGCTGGTTAAGGCGGTAATAATAAGTGCCGAAGATCATAGCCGCATATTGTCCCGATAGTTCGTCCTCACTAAATCCTGATAGAGACAAAAACCCACCTAACTCAGAAGTGCCAATAAGGTTTGCATCCCTGCCCGTAGATCCACCGAGCCTTGTTCCAATGCCGAGTGTATGACGCCCCTTCGTAAATGGTTTAAACGCATTCAAACTGGTTTGATTGTATTGTGTGTTACCACCAAGAAATGTGTCATGCACCTGATACTCTGCTACGACTATATGACCGCGTGTTGGGAACGATAAACTATCGAGTGTATCAATTGTCATACGCCCTAGAAGGTAACTATCATCAAGTCTCAGCGAATTATTCCCTAATGTGTCATCGGTAAAACTAAGCTTCACATTTGCATTGGTCACACCGCCGCGAAGTTCCCCCCAACGCCCAAACAAGACGCCGCCTTGTAAAGAATATCCTAGTCCCAGAACTTTTAGATCGCCGCGCCGCCTTTCGAAATCATCAAAAAACGCACCCTTATCGCGGGAGACGAATACTGACGGTTCAATGAAAAACTGTTGTTTATCACCGAGCGGTTGATAAAATTCTGTAACCCCATCAAGCGCATCCCCGATATTGATTTCAGTACGCCACTCCCCGCCCCATTTGTTCACCTGCGGTTTGGTATAGGAAACACCCAATTTAAATGAAGATGTATCTTCTAGGTTGGAATCGAGCGCGACACCAAATTTAAAATAACCATCACTGGTTTCTTTGACCTTGCCGTCAACTCGCAAAACGGTATTTGCACCTTGCTTATCTATTTTATAGGTAATCCGATCATAAATCCCGATGCCGTAGAGCCGGTCAATATCTCGGTTAAGTTTCTCCGGATCAAAAACTTCTCCTTGCTTTAAAGAAATGCCCGTACGCAAAATATCGTCAGATAATTTAGAGTCTTGCGTAATGATAATATCGCTGATTATTGAACGCTTTTGCGGTAATGCTAAACGACCAATCAAATGGTCTAACCAAGCCTTATCATCAAGGCGGAGCGTCTGTAGTTTTGGCAATAACTTCCTGGCCTCTTGCGCGCCGTAACTAGCCAATTTATTTGCCTGATCGAAATTTGTTGCTCCTAACCCTTTTAAGTCTGGCTCGATTAAAATATCTTGAAGATTTAAAGAAGCTATTTGAAAGCGCGTATTTTCTTTGGTTAGAATGATTTGTGTTTGGCGCAAGACATCAATAAAATTATTGATCTCGCTGACCGGTTTTGGGTCCGTACCCACATTGACAACTATGACGATATCTGCGCCGAGAGCGCGCGCCAAATCGACCGGAACATTGTTGACCAAACCACCATCTATCAAATGTTTACCGTCTCGCTCCACTGGCGGTATCAAGCCAGGAATAGCCATAGATGCAAATACGGCTGTGGCTAAATCCCCGTCTTGCATAATCTCCGCTTCACCAGAGCTCAGATCAGTTGCTACCAAGCGAAACGGGATTGGTAAATCCTCGAACTTTCCAACAGAGCGGGTTTCGGATAATAAGTTAGAAAGCTCTAAAAATAAATTCTGCCCTTGAATTAATCCTTCAGGCAGAACGATTTTCCCATTTTTAAACGAAACTTTGTAGTCCGTCAAAAACCCAAATTCGTCTGTTTTACGCCGAAATGTCGAACGGCCACGAGAAGTCTTATCGTTAAAAACCTCGTGCCAATTCATCTCGGAGGTGATATTTTCCAACTCATCCGCACTATAGCCAGACGCATAAAGTGCCCCGATAATTGCGCCCATAGATGTGCCCGCAACCACATCAACCGGGATTTGGTTTTCTTCTAAAACTTTGATAACGCCCACATGTGCGAGCCCTTTGGCACCACCACCACCGAGTACGAGGCCAATCGTTGGACGATCTTTCGCCTTGCGCACACTTTGAGCAGAAACATTAACTGCAACGGTTAATGTGAGTATCAGACAGAGAGATAAAATACTGCGAATCATGGCAATCCATTAATAAATTTGCATCATCATAGAAACTCGTAGTTAACGCAGTGTTGCAAAATTGTATTGTGACAAGTCGAAAAGTGTGACACTAGCCGCGCTAAGGAAGCAAAATGACCCCAAAAGAACCAAATATTTTAAAATCTGAACTATTAATGCCTGCTGGCAATCTGGACAAGCTTAAAACGGCTGTACTGTACGGTGCAGATGCAATTTATCTGGGCACACCGGATATGTCCCTGCGTACCAAAGCCGAATTTACCCTAGAGCAAATCCGCGAGGGTATTGAATTTGCCCATAATCACGGCAAGCGAATTTATCTGACGCTTAACTTGTTCTCCCACAATAAAGACGTGCCAAAACTCGAAGAATATGTCGAAACCATCAAAGAACTTTCGCCGGACGGAGTTATCATCGAAGACCCGGGCGTGTTCCAATATGTGCAGACCCACGCACCTGATGTGCCATTGCATGTCTCGACCCAAGCCAATGTTTGTTCATGGATGTCCGTGAAATTTTGGGAAGACATGGGCGCAGATTTATGTGTTCTTGCTCGTGAAGTATCGTTCGAAGAACTAACCGAAATCCGCGAAAAATGCCCTGATATTAAACTAGAAGCATTTGTGCACGGCGCTATGTGCATGACTTATTCCGGGCGTTGCTTGTTATCTAATTTCATGTCCGAGCGCGGTGCTAACCAAGGCAATTGCGCCAATTCTTGTCGCTGGGGCTATAAAGTCCACTTACGCATGAAAGACGGAACGGTCGAAGAACTGGAAATCACCGAAGACAATAAAGACATGTTCGAATTCTTACTCGAAGAAGGGCACCGCCCAGGTGATTTCATGCCTATCGAAGAGAGCAAGGACGCGGCTTATATCTTAAACTCCAAAGACTTGTGCCTAATGCCGAAACTGGACGAATATCTGGCGCTCGGCGTAGATAGTCTAAAAGTCGAAGGTCGGGGCAAATCGGTTTATTATGTAGCCGTTGTCGCTCGTGCTTACCGCGCCGCTATGGATGAGTGGGCGCGAGACCCTGAAAATTTCAATCCCAAACCATATATGAATGAGTTGATGAATGTTTCTAACCGCGGTTTCACACTCGCCTTTCATGATGGTCGCCTGACCAATTACGGTCATAATTACGAGCAAACACAAACGCTCGGCGCATGGGAATTTGCGGGCTCTATTATTGAGGTTGACGACGAAGCCTTTTATCTAAATGTTAAAAACCGTCTTCAAGCAGGCGATGTCATGGAATTCCTTACACCAGGCAGTTCTATTCGCGGCGACGATACGGTTCTTCTGCGCCTCTATGAATTTGATAATGTTGCAGGACGCGACGGTATCATCAACAAAGACTATCCGGGTGTAAAAACCGATATCGTCCACGCAGGTATAAAGCCTGTTGTCCGCATCCCGTTCACCTTGTTCGACAAAGAAAATCTGGATGAGCTAAAAGCCCGTATCCCAGTTGGCACTGTCGTGCGTAAAGAAACCCTGCTGACTGAAGCCCAGTGGAACCGTGTTAAATTGGACAAAGTCGCCCAACGTCTCGAAGTTTCTGGCCGCACAGACGACCCTGAAAACCCGCTTTATGTTCGCCGCCGTGATGCGCTGAAAACGTCCGTCGCCGAAGCCAACAAAGACCGTAAGCCCAAGGTCAATCCTAAACTCGGCCTAGACGGTTGCTGTGGACGCGGTTGTAATGGCTGTTTAATGTTCTGGAACGACCCTGCCTACGCCAAAGCCCGCGAGCTTATGGCCGGCAAAAAGCAAGGTCAGTTGCTCGACAAAGACATGCGCGAAAACATTTCTATAGTTGCTGGGGCTGAATAGCCTACAAAGCCGCCTTAATCGCATCAACCAAATCCGTTTTTTCCCAACTAAACCCGCCTTCCTCATCGGGTGTACGGCCGAAATGGCCGTAGGCGGCTGTGCGGGAATATATTGGTTTATTGAGACCCAAATGCGCACGAATACCGCGCGGGGTAAGGTCCATGACTTTGCGGATTACATTTTCTAATTCGGTCTCAGAGACTTGGCCTTTGCCGCCCATGTCCACATAAATAGACGTCGGGTTGGCAACACCAATGGCATAGGAAAGCTGGATATTTACCCATTCTGCTACGCCTGCTGCCACTATATTTTTTGCTAAATAACGCGCTGCATAAGCCGCACTGCGGTCAACTTTTGTCGGATCTTTACCAGAAAACGCCCCGCCGCCGTGAGGAGCCGCGCCGCCGTATGTATCGACAATAATTTTACGGCCAGTTAAACCGCTATCTCCGTCCGGCCCGCCTATAACAAACTTACCCGTTGGATTGATATGCCATATGGTTTCGTCGGTAATCCAGCCCTCTGGTAGCTCTTCATAGATATATGGTTTGACCAATTCCGCAACATCTTCGGAACACATACCCGCATCCAGATGTTGGGTAGAAAGAACAATAGCAGACGCAGCAACAGGTTTGTCGTCTTCATAGCGCACTGTAACTTGACTTTGAGAATCAGGACCCAATTGAGTTTTACCCTCAAGCTGTCGGGCTTTGGCAAGACGCTGCAAGATTTTGTGGCTATAATAAACTGGTGCAGGCATAAGCGCAGGCGTTTCGGAACACGCATAACCAAACATAATCCCCTGATCACCCGCCCCTTCTTCCGCGTGTAAGCCGGTACCGTCATCAACACCTTGGGCAATATCAACGCTTTGTGGATGTAGAAGAATATCAATTTCAGCATTTTTCCAGTGAAAACCGGCTTGCTCATAACCAATGTCTTTGATAGCGGCCCGCGTTACGTCTTCAATCATCGCATTGGTGATTTTGTCGGACCCACGAGTTTCGCCTGCAATCACTACTTTGTTCGTAGTGGTCAGGGTTTCCGCCGCAACGCGAACGTCCCAAGGTGACATACCGTCCTTGATACTTTCACGGAAAAATAGGTCGACGATTTCGTCTGAAATTCGGTCTGATACTTTATCCGGATGGCCTTCTGAAACTGATTCGGATGTAAATTCGTAATTTTTGCGCATAATACGCTCTCCATATTGTTTATTATAGGTTTTAAGGCTCTTTAGGCTTTTTATTATTATGAGAGGCTTGTTGGTTTAGTGGTTTAGTAACGGTAGTGCTCCGGCTTAAACGGTCCTTCGGTTGGCAGACCAAGATATTCGGCTTGATCATCTGACAATGTAGTTAGTTTTGCACCCAATTTAGCAAGATGCAATTCGGCAACTTTTTCGTCCAGATGCTTAGGTAGAACATAAACTTTATTGTCGTAGTTTTTATAATTTTCCCAAAGCTCAATCTGCGCAATGGTCTGATTAGTGAAACTAGCAGACATCACGAAACTAGGATGACCTGTTCCACATCCAAGATTGACCAAACGGCCTTCAGCCAGAACGATTAAACGTTTCCCGTCCGGGAACACGACTTCGTCGACTTGTGGCTTAACATTGTCCCATTCATAATTGCGCAGACCTTCGATTTGAATTTCGCTATCAAAATGCCCAATATTACAAACAATGGCGCGGTCTTTCATGGCTCGCATATGGTCAACCGTGATTACGTCTTTGTTACCAGTAGCCGTGACGAAGATATCACAGACCGGAGCCGCTTCTTCCATAGTGACGACTTCATAGCCTTCCATGGCTGCTTGTAGGGCACAAATAGGGTCGATTTCAGTGATTTTCACCCGTGCACCTTGAGAACGAAGGCTCTCTGCTGAACCCTTACCAACATCGCCAAAACCACAGATTACAGCAGTCTTTCCGGAGAGCATTACATCGGTTGCCCGCTTGATACTGTCTACCAAGCTCTCTTTACAACCGTAAAGGTTATCAAATTTGGATTTGGTGACGCTGTCATTTACATTGATCGCAGGCACAACCAACTTACCTGCCTTTTCCATTTGGTAAAGACGCATAACACCTGTTGTCGTTTCTTCGGACAAGCCTTTTACGTCTTTCATCAGTTCAGGGTATTCTTCGTGCATCAACACGGTCAAATCACCACCGTCGTCCAAAATCATATTTGGCGTCCAGCCATTAGGGCCCTTAACCGTCGCATGAATACAATCCCAAAATTCGTCGTCACTCAGGCCTTTCCATGCAAAGACCGGAACACCATTCGCCGCAATGGCTGCGGCCGCTTGGTCCTGGGTCGAGAAAATATTACAAGATGACCAGCGCACTTCAGCACCGAGTGCGGTTAAAGTTTCGATTAAAACTGCGGTCTGTATTGTCATATGTAGACACCCCGCAATGCGCGCGCCCTTAAGGGGTTGGCTCTCTGCGTGCTCTGCACGTAAAGCCATCAGTCCGGGCATTTCCGTCTCGGCAATATTGATTTCTTTACGGCCCCATTCGGCCAATGAGATATCGGCAATTTTAAAATCATTTTCGGTATTTGACATTTATTTTATCCTTGTAGCGGCAGTTAGCCGTATATTATAATTCAGTTGCGGTGTATATACGGATACTTCCCTTTGAGCGCAATAGTTTGTATGCTAAATGGATGCGATAAATTGCCCTAATGTCGGCCAAGATAATGGCCTGAAGCCCGGAGAAAAATAATCCCGAAAGTATCAGTCATCATTGTCAACTATAACGCTGGTGAGTGGTTGGGTCGTTGCACTGCATCCATTATTGCCCAAACCGAACAAGATTTTGAATGTTACATAGTAGATAACGGCTCCACCGACGGCTCAATAGCGACATTGCCTGAGTTGGACGAACGTTTCATTGTTATGGAGCTAGGTGAAAATACAGGCTTCGCCGCCGCTAATAATACGGCTGCAAAATTGGCAAAAGCGCCTTGGCTGGCTCTGCTGAACCCCGATGCATTTGCGCGACCTAACTGGCTCGCGCA
>JAJFFM010000117.1 GCA_021776675.1 Robiginitomaculum sp. | reverse complement strand
CTCGGTGATATGGTCGGAAAATTTGTCTCGGTTGATTACACTAGCGAATTGGAAACTGATCTGGCTGATATGCATCTGGACGGTGTGTCTTTAGTTGGTAACACAGACGGCGTTCAGGAACATTGGGTAGAGATTACGGGCGTTTTGGATGGTGCCGATGCGCCGACAATGAGTGATTTACCAGGCCGCATTTATTTGGATGTAACTGCACATGATAGGATGTCATTCGCGTATTATATCACTGACGAAATGGTGGCGGCAAATGGCAAGGAAGTTACCGTCTATTATGTATCCCAAGGCAGGCACAATATCACCAAAATTGAAATTTCTGAGAACTAGAAATTGACCCAGAATATTTTTAGAATATTACAAGGCACCTTACCATGAACTTACATGCAATTTGGCGCATTTTTGCGTGGACGAATATCGTTATCTACGCCCTTCTTGTCTATGAGATGTGGCGGCTTTGGACGGTACCGACACCTGCCGATTTGCCACGTATTACGACATTTGCACTTCTCATGGGTTTTGAATTTATCCTCGTGCATTCCGCAGTATTTATGATCGTATTCCCGCGCAAGGTATCCGTATTTTTCTTAATCCCCGTTTATGGTGTTGTGGCGTTGATGCTTAATTCTGGCACGGATAACAATGTCATCCTCTATCTATATTTAGGCCTATTGTTTACGCGACTTCGGTATTTGTTCGGCGGCGCAGATGCGGAGCATCGCTCCAAAGTCTTAAAGACATCAATCATCGCAGGGTTTATATATTTATTCTCGGTGGCTGTTATTGCTTTGGGCGAGACTAGCTTGCCAGAGAAGGGACTAAACAAAGTATTCCTAACCGCTAACAATTATTATGAGACCTTAACGGTGCACGGTATATTCACCGAAAACCCCCATCTGCCTATTATTATGGGCATTGTTTACTTCTCGATGTTGATTGGTGTGGAGTTATTCACGTCTGCTCGTCGATTTTATCTGGATAAAAAAAATGAAGGCGTTACATAACATCTAAGAGTATACATCCTTTTTAGACGTTTGTTTTGCAGGCAAAACACATGATTCAGACATGACCAACACAAATTGGCAACATGATAAATGGAGAGAGGGGGATTTCAGCCTCTTAACGGATGTAGATAGCTATAAGGCGTCGCATTTTTTACAATACCCGCCGGGGACGGAATATGTATCGAGTTATATCGAGGCACGGGGTGGGGATTTTGATACTATGCTATTTTTTGGGCTGCAGGCCTATTTAAAGCGGTATTTATCGCGAGCAATAACTTTGGCGGAAATTGACTACGCCGAAGAACTATGGCTAGCTCACGGCGTACCGTTTAACCGCGCAGGCTGGATGCATATTTTGGAGAAACACAAAGGCGTTTTACCGCTGCGTATCCAAGCTGTGCGCGAGGGTAGTGTGCTCCCGATTAAAAATGTGGTCGTACAAGTGGAAAACACGGACCCGGCTGTGCCGTGGCTTACGTCATATATAGAAACGGCTCTTTTACGGGCTGTGTGGTACCCGACAACAGTGGCGACTTTGTCATGGCATGTGAAACAAATTATCAGAAAATATTTAGAAAAGACCTGTGAAAACCCTGAGGTAGAACTCCCGTTCAAACTACATGACTTTGGGGCGAGGGGGTCGACGTCCTATGAAGCCGCATCCCTTGGTGGTTTGGCACATTTGGTCAATTTTCAAGGTACAGATACCGTTAGTGCTTTGTTGGCGGGACGCAATTATTACGGCGCGGACATGGCCGGATTTTCTATCCCTGCATCGGAGCATTCCACCATGACGGCATGGGGGCGTGCGCGAGAAACCGAAGCTTATGATAATATGCTCACACAGTTCGGCGGCAAAGATAAAGTATTTGCTGTTGTCTCTGATAGTTATGATCTGTTCAGGGCAGTTAAGAAGATTTGGGGCGGCATACTTAAGAAGAAAGTTATAGAAAACGGCGGTACATTGGTGGTCCGTCCCGATAGTGGTAACCCGATAAAAGTTTGTGTGGATGTGGTCGAAAGTCTCGGGGATATCTTTGGTTATAGGATAAACACCCGTGGTTACAAAGTCCTGCCGTCTTATATACGGGTGATACAGGGCGACGGCGTACATGCTTTGTCTATCGAAGCCATTTTACAGCGGCTGAAGAAAAAAGGTTGGAGCGCCGAAAATATCGCCTTTGGTATGGGCGGCGCGTTGCTGCAACGCGATATTCACCGCGATACCATGAATTGGGCTATGAAAGCCAATGCCATCAAATTTGTGGGTGAGAGCGAGTGGCAAGATGTCTACAAAGATCCGATCACGGACCCTGGAAAGAAATCTAAACGTGGGCGGCAGGCTCTTGTAAAGGAAGTGGGTGCGTACAAAACCATCAGAAATTCTGATTTAGGTAAAGGTAATAATTTACTCCAAGAGGTTTGGCGGGATGGTAAGCTCCTGCGTGAGCAAACGCTTGATGAAATACGGGTGCTTTCCAACACGTGAAGTGAATTTTGTACACAGGTAAATTAGGGAATGTTCCGCAGTAGAATAATTCCTCGTAGACAGAATCATTAAACTGGGCCAGACCATGAGAAAATCCATGGCTTGACTCGGTTGAGCGGTTGGAACATAAAAAGAACAAATATAATAAGAGGCGTAGAGCGCGATGGCGCGACAGGGACGCAAGAAACAGAAACGCAAGAAAGTGAAATGATATGGCTGGTTCGTTGAATAAAGTGACGTTGATTGGGAATTTGGGCAATGACCCGGAAATCCGCTCTATGAATAATGGCGGTAAGGTTGCAACTCTCTCTGTGGCGACCACAGAGAGCTGGAAAGATAAACAGTCCGGCGAAAAACGTGAAAAAACTGAATGGCACCGTGTTGTTATCTTTGGTGACGGTCTTGTCCGTGTAGCGGAGAATTACATAAAAAAAGGTTCCAAAATATATATTGAGGGTTCCCTGCAAACGCGAAAATGGCAAGACCGCGACGGCAATGACAAATACACCACCGAGGTTGTTTTACAGGGCTTTGGCGGCACACTTATCATGCTTGATAGTCGTGGTTCTGGCGGTGGTTCTGGCGCTGGTTCTGGGAGTGGCGGTGGCTACAATCAAGACCCAGGCTATAGCCAAGGTGGCGGCGGATCACGGTCTGCATCTGCGCAAGAAGGCCCGGCCGAAAAGTATGATATGGACGACGATATTCCGTTCTAATTATGCCTCATTGCATGTATTGCATAATTCGCACGTAAGGTGCTAATTGTAGTATTTCTCTAAATAATAAATAGCCGTTTAATTTGTTAGTAGAATGTTAGTGGATTGCACCTATTGTCCTTCTGTAGGAATAAGGTGGTGACGCGTTGAGCAGTAATACAAAAAAACAAGTCCAGGCTACAGAATTCGTCAATACTTTGACGCATATAGAAGAGCCATTTGCTAAACAAGCTCTTCTGGCCGTGGTTTGGGCAGGTGCTATGTATTTAGCAATCGGACCTGCAACATCTATTTCGTGGTTATCTCTGATTTTTGCTAGTATCTTTTTACCGCGATTGCCGAACTTTAAAAATGAGATAAAAATCCAACCTTATGGATTGGTTAGTCAGTTTTTCGGTGTCGTAACGGCCGCAATTTGGGGCGTCGCACCATTTATGGTTTGGACAACTGGTGACGGTAGTTATGATTATCTTGCTATTACCATGATCGGTGTCGGGTTTTTGCAAGCGATAAGCCAATACCGATCTGAGCCGCGTCCCGCAATTCTTGTTGTCGCACCTTATTTGATGTTAATTGGCTGGTTTTTGTATCAAACTAGAATGGATACTACATTTGTTATCGCACTCATTATCACCTTTACATACCTTGTCGCGTTATTTGGATTTGTTTGGGCGGGACAAAAGGCAAAGCAATCCGTTGTAGAGTATAAAATCAAGCAAGATAAGCTTAAATTGGAATTGGAAGCGGCGCGAGATGAAGCTGAAAAAACTAACCGTGCAAAGTCAGTCTTCCTTGCAAATATGAGCCACGAATTGCGTACGCCGCTAAATGGAATTCTTGGAATATCGGACGTGATGAAATCTGAAGCCTTGAGTGAAAACCACAGACGTAAGGTGGGTTTAATACATGATTGCGGTGAAAATTTGCTATCGCTCCTGAATGATATTTTGGATATTTCGAAAATTGAGGCCGACGGAATTAGTTTAGAGAGGTTAGATGTTGATTTTCATGATCTATTCCAAAAAACATATGCTTTTTGGAAGCCGGTAGCGGACAAGAAAAATATCGATTTTTTTTTCCAAAAGCAAAAGGGCATACAATCACATTTAGTGGCTGATCCAACGCGGATCCGTCAATGTTTAAATAATTTGATTAATAATGCTTTGAAATTCACACATGAAAATGGTCGTGTGGTTATTACGGCTACTGGGCGACAAACTGAAGGTGGGTATGCCTTGGAAATCGCAATTCAAGACACTGGCATCGGTCTTAGCCAGGAAAATATAGGCAAGCTTTTCAATCCATTTGTGCAAGCAGATGAGGGCACAACACGAAAATACGGTGGCTCTGGTCTTGGTTTGGCGATCACCCGCAAGTTATGTAGGTTGATGGGCGGCGATGTAACGGTGCAAAGTATTTTAGACAAAGGGTCTGTATTCCGTATGTCTATTATGACAACCATTGCAGATGTACAAACCGTAGAGCCACCACCATATGGGGCGGCGCCTGTCATGACGTCTGGGTTTGTGGGGAAACAGTGTCTGGTCGTGGAAGATAATGAAGTGAATTTGGAAGTCTTGCTGTTGCTGTTAGAGCCGTACCAGCTTGATGTTGTCATAACACGTAATGGTCGCGAAGCTATTGATGTCTTAGAGACACAATTTGTAGATTTTGTTTTAATGGACCTGCAAATGCCAGTTTTGGGCGGCTTGGAAGCTACACAACTTATCAGGAGTAGTGGTGCTGCCTATGCTGAGGTGCCCATTATCGCCATGACCGCTAATGCGATGACCGGCGATAAAAGTAAGTGTATCAACGCTGGTATGAATGGTTATGTGTCCAAACCACTTTCACGTGTAACATTAACTGAGGCTATTGTAGAAGCGGTAAAAGCCGATCCAACACCCGAAGAAGCAGTCGCTTAACACAAGCAAATTCATTTACGTTTAAATCAATACATTAGTTTGCTGAGCAGACCTAAAAATGCTATGTTTTCACGTAAATAAGCACGATTCGGTGCTCTAGAAAAATATGGGAAAAATTTAGTTTCTTGCATTTAATAATCGCAAAATAGGTATTAAAATTGTCCGACGAAAATGATGAAATTGAAAAGGGCAATACGCAGCCACCCAGCGGCGGCGGTGGCGATGATGGTGGTTCTGTAGAACCACCATTTGAGTTAGGTGTATCTCCGATAAATATCGAAGAAGAGATGAGCCGGTCTTATCTTGATTACGCTATGAGCGTTATTGTAAGCCGCGCTATCCCTGATGTCCGTGATGGACTGAAGCCTGTTCACCGCCGTATTCTATACTCTATGCACGAAAACGGATTTGTTCGTGAAAAACCTTATAAAAAATCCGCCCGTGTTGTTGGTGATGTGATTGGTAAATACCATCCCCACGGAGATACAGCCGTTTATGACGCTTTAGTCCGCCTCGCGCAGGATTTTTCCATGCGCCTGCCGCTCTTGCAAGGCCAAGGCAATTTTGGCTCAGTTGACGGTGACCGTCCGGCCGCTATGCGCTACACCGAAGTCCGGATGGATAAACCAGCAGCACAATTGCTGGCCGATATTGAAAAAGACACCGTCAATTTCCAAGAAAACTATGATGCGTCCGAGAGCGAGCCGACGGTTCTGCCTGCGCGTTATCCTAATCTTTTGGTTAATGGGGCAGGCGGTATCGCGGTTGGTATGGCGACTAATATCGCGCCGCACAACCTAGGCGAAGTTATCGATGCGACTTTGGCTATAATGGACGACGGCGAAATTAGCGACGAAGAATTGTTAGAAATAGTGCCTGGGCCAGATTTTCCAACCGGCGCATTGATACTCGGTCAATCCGGGGCACGGCAAGGCCTTTTAACTGGACGCGGTTCTGTTATTATGCGCGCACGGCATCATCTTGAAGAATTCAAAAAAGACCGTACCGCAATTATTTTCACAGAAATTCCGTATCAAGTTAACAAAGCCAATTTGATCAAGAAAATCGCCGAGCATGTACGCGAAAAACGCATTGAGGGCATTTCCGATATGCGCGATGAAAGCGACCGTGACGGTATGCGCGTCGTTATAGAACTAAAACGAGAAGCCGTTCCTGAAGTCGTCTTGAACCAATTATTCCGCTTCTCTCAATTGCAAACCAACTTTGCCTCAAACATGTTGGCACTTAATAGTGGCCGCCCGCAGCAAATGAATTTGCGGCAAATGATCGAAGCCTTCTTGATCTTCCGTGAAGAAGTGATTGCAAGGCGCTCTAAATTCGATTTGGCAAAGGCGCGTAATCGCGCCCATATTTTGGTGGGCTTGGCGACTGCAGTTTCTAATATCGATGAAATCATCAAAATTATAAGGCGTTCATCCAATCCCAAAGAAGCGCGTGAGAACCTGCTTGGCCGTACTTGGCCTGCGCAATCTATGGCGTCTCTCATTACATTGATTGCTGATCCACGCTCTATCCTATTGGAAGACGGTAATATCCAACTGACTGAAGAACAAGCTAAAGCTATTCTCGATTTGCGTCTACACCGTCTTACCGGGCTTGGTATGGAAGATATTACTTCCGAAGCAGAAAAATTGGCGGCTACAATCACCGACCTTCTCGATATTTTGCGCTCTCGGCAGCGCGTCATGAGCATTATCAAAGAAGAACTGGGCGAAGTGCGCGATAATTTCGCGACGCCGCGCCGCAGTGAATTTGTTGCAGGCCTCATGGACTTTGAAGACGAAGACCTAATCACCGAAGAAGATATGGTGGTGACGGTAACTGCAGCTGGTTATATCAAACGTACCGCGCTTGATACTTACCGTACCCAAAGGCGAGGCGGTCGTGGTCGTTCCGGCATGTCTATGAAGGATGATGATTACGTGACGACTGTGTTTGTGGCTTCGACCCATACGCCTGTGTTGTTCTTCTCTTCTACCGGGATAGTTTATAAGCTCAAAGTTTGGAAATTACCTGTCGGCGGTGCTAATACACGCGGAAAAGCTCTCGTTAATATTTTGCCTATGGATAAAGACGAGCAAATAAATTCTATCATGGCTTTGCCCGTAGACGAGGAAAGTTGGAAGGATATGGATATCATGTTTGCGGCTCGCTCGGGTGGTGTGCGCCGTAATTCTCTGGCTGATTTCACCCGTGTCAACCGTAATGGTAAAATAGCTATGAAGCCGGGCATTATGGATTCTGGGGGGCAAGACGGCATTGTCGCTGTACGTATCTGTAATGAAGATGATGATGTGTTGCTGACGACGGCAAATGGGAAATCCATCCGCTTTAGAACAACCGATATTCGCCGTTTTGTTGGACGCACGTCTAGTGGTGTTCGCGGCGTTAAATTGGCCGACGGTGATGAGGTTATATCTATGGCAATCCTGCGTCATGTAGATATCGAAACAGACGAAGCACGTGCTTATATGAAATACGCCAATGCGAAACGACGTGCACTTAATGCTGAACCGGGTGAAGACACAGAGATCGAAGACGACGATACACTGGATTTGGACCGCAAATCAGAGCTAGAAGACGCGGAGCAATTCTTATTAACCTTGGCCGAAGATGGTTATGGTAAGCGCTCGTCAAGCTATGATTACCGCTGCATGAATAGGGGCGGGCAGGGCGTTAGTGCTCAGGATTTGGGCCGCAAAGGTGCAGATGATGCTAAATTAGTGCGTTCGCTATCTATTTCGGGCGATGATCAATTGATGATCGTAACCGATGGCGGACAGCTTATTCGTTGCCCCGTCAAAAACATCAGTATCATAAGCCGCTCATCAAAAGGTGTAACCGTAATTAAAGTCAAAGACGGCGAACGTGTTGTCTCCGTAGAGCGCATTGAAGAGAGCGACGATAATGAAGGTGATGATGATGGAGAAACTGTAACTGCAATAAAGGATGACAGCGAAAGCTGAATGCGGTTAT
>JAJFFM010000116.1 GCA_021776675.1 Robiginitomaculum sp. | reverse complement strand
AAGAGGGAAGAGGTGTTGATGTCTCCGAAGAAGTTTCCCGACTGGAAGAAAAGGCTAATAAACAGCTTAAAACAATTTACTCAAAGCTAGATGCTTGGGAAAAAACACAAGTTGCACGCCATCCTTCCCGACCACATTTTGGCGATTATATCAACGGAATGATCACAGATTTTACACCGCTTTCTGGTGACCGGAAATTTGGTGATGATCAAGCTATGATTGGCGGATTGGGACATTTGCGTGGTCGACCTATTGTCATTATGGGCCAAGAAAAGGGCCATGATACAGAAACCAGATTGCAGCATAATTTTGGAATGGCCGGGCCGGAAGGTTACCGCAAAGTCGTACGTTTGATGGAACTGGCTGAACGATTTGATCTGCCCGTAATCTCATTAGTTGATACGGCAGGAGCCTATCCGGGACGAGGCGCCGAAGAACGCGGGCAAGCAGAAGCTATTGCCCGTTCCATTGATAAAGGTTTGTCCCTAAGGGTGCCCTTCGTTACAGTGATAACTGGCGAGGGTGGTTCCGGCGGAGCGGTAGCAATTGCCGCTGCGGACAGTGTCAATATGTTAGAGCATTCCATATATTCAGTGATTTCTCCGGAAGGCTGCGCTTCGATTTTGTGGCGCGATGCCGCCAAAGCAGAGACGGCCGCTGGGGCGATGAAAATCACAGCCCAAGACTTGATTAAACTCGGCATTATTGACAAAATCATCAAAGAACCTCTGGGTGGTGCACACCGTGACCACGAAAAAGCTATAAAGTCAGTTGGTACTGCAATTATTACGGCTCTCAAAGATCTACAGCCTATGGAATCCAAGGCACGCATAGAGCGTCGTAGAGAAAAATTCCTTGCTATTGGTCGTGACCTCTAGCGCCAAATCCTGACTGTTACGACACTGCTTTTGGTGGTTTGGGACGTGATAGGAGAAAAGCCGCAACACAGCTCAACACTAATACTTGTATGACTAACACCCAGTTTGGAACTTGGAATATTGCTGATATACCAACAACACAAACCATTGATAGAACACTGGTAAATTTAGCTCGTGAGGAGATTGCTTTATGAGCTTGCCAATCTGTTATCAGCGGGCCAAAAACTTTGTGAGTAATGAGCCATTTGTGTAATCTGGGCGAGGAACGCGCAAATGCAAAGGCTGCTACCAACATGAAAGATGTTGTCGGGAGCAACGGCAGGAATACGCCAATAGTTCCTAACCCGACGCAAATACAGCCCAATATTAGCCAGAGAATGCGTTTAGGAAAAAAACTTTCATGACAAATGCGTAGCCTTTGTATCAAATTTCAATAATATCATTATATTATATTTCTTATATAGCTTAATATTAAAGAGCTTTGATAATGTCCTCGACCATCTTCTTGGCGTCGGCGAGCAGCATCATTGTGCCGTCGGCGTAGAACAAATCATTGTCGATACCTGCATAACCTGCGGACAATGAGCGTTTGACGAAAAGAACCGTCGTTGCTTTGTCTACATCTAGAATTGGCATGCCGTAAATAGGGCTTTCCTTATCGGTTTTTGCCGCCGGGTTGGTTACATCATTAGCACCAATGACAAAAGCGACTTCCGCGTTGGCAAATTCCGAATTGATGTCTTCAAGTTCGAATACTTCATCATAGGGTACATTGGCCTCAGCTAAGAGCACGTTCATATGCCCAGGCATGCGACCTGCAACTGGGTGGATTGCGTAGACGACATCTACGCCTTCTTCTTTAAGCTTGTCTGCCATTTCGCGTGTGGCGTGTTGGGCTTGCGCTACGGCGAGACCGTAACCAGGCACGATAATAACTTTGGAAGCGTTCTTCATGATGAATGCTGCATCGTCTGCCGAACCCTGCTTGACCGGGCGTTGTTCTTTGTCTCCGCCTGTAGATGTGGGTTCTGCACCAAAGCCACCAAGAATAACGCTGATGAAGCTACGGTTCATAGCCTTACACATAATATAAGAAAGAATAGCGCCGGAAGAGCCAACCAAGGCACCTGTCACGATGAGCGCCACATTACCGAGGGTAAAGCCAAGCGCCGCCGCTGCCCAACCTGAATAGGAATTGAGCATGGAAATAACAACGGGCATATCCGCACCGCCAATAGGGATGATAAGCAAGAAGCCGAGTACAAAAGCTATGCCGACAATCGCAAGGAATACATTCGCATCCGCGCCGCCAGATTTCATCAACATGCCGATGAGCACAGCAATACCGAGGCCAAGCAATAGGTTCACAAGATGCTGGCCTTTAAATGTGATAGGCGCGCCGGACATATTACCGTTCAACTTGAGGAATGCGATTACAGAGCCAGAGAATGTAATGGCACCAATAGCTGCGCCCAAGGAAAGCTCTAGCAAGCTAACGCCGTGGATTTCACCGATCTCGCCAATCCCGAAACTATGGGGTGCAAAAAACGCTGCGACAGCCACGCATACTGCGGCCATGCCGACCAATGAGTGAAAACCAGCAATTAATTGTGGCATATCGGTCATAGGGATTTTCTTGGCGATAAGCGCACCAAGGCTACCACCAATAGCAAGTGCGACAAGCACCAATATCAAGCCGGGTCCACTAATGCCAAAGAACAGCATGGTGGTGATAATAGCAATCGTAATACCAATCATACCAAAGACATTACCGCGCCTAGACGAAGCGGGTGAAGAAAGTCCGTGAAGGGACAAGATAAATAAAACGCCGGAAACCATATAAAGGATAGCGGCAAGATTGGGTGTCATTTCGAAATTCATGGCCTAACCCTTCTTCTTATACATGGCGAGCATGCGTTGGGTGACCAGAAAACCGCCGAAAATATTGACGGCACAAAGGAGGGTAGCGACAAAGCCAAGCCCACTTGCTAGATTGATGCCATCGGTGGCTGCCGTAGATACGGCAACAAGCGCACCAACAATAATAACCGAAGAAATCGCATTGGTTACCGCCATCAGGGGCGTGTGCAGGGCAGGCGTCACGGCCCAGACCACAAAATAGCCAACAAAAATTGCGAGCACAAAAATTGCCAATTGAAACACAACAGGGGAAATCCCACCCCCGCCTGCCATAATAATCATGTCCATAACACCACCGTATTTAGTTAATTAATATACTGCGGAAACTGCCCCATCACACGCCAAAGCGCAACGGCAAATTTGCCTGTTCATGAAACTATTGGGATAAGGCGAATACACATAAAGTGATGTGCCATATCCTGCTTTTCCGACATGCTGAACGCCCTGATGTCTATGTTAGGAACTATGCCTGGATTGGAGAGCCTTATCGGATTGCTGTAATTTACTTTCGCCCCTCGACGACTTTGTAGGTTATAGTTGCTATATCATGGCAGCTACCGTTAAAGGTTACATCGTCTCTGAAGCTCAGAGGGACAGGATAACAATACTGCGCAGGCACACTTCGCTCGGGTAGCCACTGAACTTGCCGAACATAGTGTAGTGGCTGCTGGGTCTCATCATTGCTTTTAAAAGATTTATCCCAGGCGGCTTGATAGAACATGTCAAGACTGTCAGGATCCAAAGCCCAGCTGGGCTGTGTGCCGTCCCGCCTAATTATTAGTCGTACTTTGCTATATTTGTCAGCTTCAATTAAATTGTCTGTCCCTGAATGACGCTGACGACAATTAATCTGATAAGCGAGCTTTGTGACATAGATTTCAAACGCCGCACAGTTTGAGGTCGACAGGCTCCTAATTGGTCCTTCTTCATCATATATTCTGGGCGAATGATCAGGAGTATCAGTCCGGCGTTGTGTTGTTTCTGGCTCTAATAATTGGATGTCAATTTTAGGCGGCTGCTTGATGCGCGGTGGAACTTTGACCTGCGCGCTGGCAGGGAAAGCGTATGCGAGAAAACATGTGCCTAGAATTAGCTGTGAATACGTGAACTTCATATCAATTTTCTTTCTGTGGTTTAAAGGAAATAGTCATGAGGTCATAACAGTCCATATTGTTATGACCGTCTGGTGACCCTAAAGAGCCAAGAATGCCACGGTCAGCTCCTTCTTCAGCTGTTCTGTAGTCCAAAATGTTAGCGCTGCAATATTGGTTAGGGGCTTTTGCACCTTGCTTAGTATAGAATGAACGAAAATAAATTTTGGAGCCTCTGGGTTGCGTAGCTGCGAATTCAAACCCGTAGCGTTTTTCACTTATGATCTGCATGACATCCTCAAAATCTTCCGGCGCCATAGCCCAACTCGGTGCGCTACCGTCGCGGCGGATAACCCATAGGGATCGTTTGCTGTGCCCATCCGGATATGTCATTTTGCAGACAAATTGATAGGCTTTACGCGTAATGCGAGCTTCTGTCGCTTCACACCATGTCCATGCTACACCTGGAGGCGGCGCTATTTGCACAATCTCCATATTCTGAAATTCTAGGGGGACAGCCGTAAACAAGGGCGAAGTCACGGTTGGAAGCGCCTCGTTTTTGATTGCAGGTACCTTGGTAAGTTCCGGCGGTTTGATTTGCCTTGATGGTGTGATTTGTGCCATGGCCTGTGGTGCTAGTACGGTTAGCCCAATAAACGTCGACAAGGTTAGTGCGCGTAATGATTTCATGTTGAATTCCTTTATCATAAAGTGTGTTATTAGGAATGGATGTGTAGAATTCCATACCACGTATATTTATGCCTAGTTTTGTACGGGAATCAGGCCAACCTTGAGGGGTTCTCTGCATAATTTCTGAGTGTATTGTTCGTTTAACCCACAGTATTTTGTTGGTGGAATTTCATCCCTCTTATAACGAACCTGAAAATCAAACCTATCATCTTGCATTGCAGTCTGTACCATGTCCCAGACATAATCTATGTTCAGGCCGTTGCCAGAACCATCGGTACGAAAGGGATAAACTTTAATGCCTTGTGGGTTGGAGTTATGACAACTTACAATTAATGCCGCCGAGGTCATGTTGACATGCTTGGTCTTACACCTGGCACCAGGGTAAGGCGGTATATCCGGCTCTGCGGGTTGTACCTCAACTTGCCCAAGCGGCGTTAGTACTTTTTCCAAAATTTGCAGAACCTGCGTATCAGAGTTTTGTTGTTTGGGAGGTTGTTTTTTTTCTTGCGCCGTTGCTTGCAAAGACGGGATTGCCAGTCCAAATGCCAATGCTAGTGAAATTGGAAGGAATGATTTCATGATGTGCCCTTTTTATATTGTTCATGGGCGTTCTGTTGCGCCCAAATAGGGGATAGCACAGGAGGAAAATAGCGCAATGCCGGGTTGCAGTTAAATGCACCGACAAATAGTCGCATGCGCTTGCAAGCGTCTAATAGTACCTAAGAGCGTCTGAAATTTAGAAGCTTACTGGAGCCGTTCGTGGATGACTTCGCCGTCTTTGGTGAGCGCACAACCTTGTATAATTTCGTCGTCCCAGTCCGGGGTGTAGCTGCCGTCTTCGGCTGTAATCAGTGGCAAGAAATTACGAATATTTCTTGCGAACAGGGACGAGCTATCTGCAGCCATGCGTGATGGCCAATTCAGAATGCCGACGATTTTCACGCCGTTCGCCGTAGTGACAATCTCGCCAGGTTTGGCACCTTCAACATTACCGCCGCGTTCTACGGCCAGATCCACCAAAACCGAACCCGGTTTCATGGTTTTTATCATAGCTTTGGTGATCAGTCGTGGTGCGGGACGCCCCGGTATCAATGCCGTCGTTATAACAACATCTTGTTTGGAAATATGCTTGGCGGTGAGCTCAGCCTGTAATTTTTGATATTCAGCAGACATTTGCTTGGCATAGCCACCCGCCGTCTCGGCTTCCTTAAATTCTTCGTTCTCGACCGCGATGAATTTTGCACCAAGGGACGCCACTTGTTCTTTGGTGGCTGGACGTACATCTGTGGCTGTGGTCACTGCACCCAAACGTCTTGCAGTTGCGATTGCTTGCAAGCCTGCGACCCCGACACCCATGATAAAGGCCTTCGCGGGTGCAATTGTACCCGCCGCCGTCATCATCATCGGAAAAGACCGGCCGTAAATAGCCGCGGCTTCTACCACACTGCGGTAGCCAGACAGATTAGACTGGGACGAGAGAATATCCATGCTTTGAGCGCGCGAAATCCGCGGGATATATTCACCTGCGTAAGCTGTCACACCCGCCTTGGCGCATGCTTTGGCATAGTCTGGATGGTCGGTCGGGTTCATCAGGCCGAAAACCCCTGCGCTCTTTTTCATTTTGGCGACAAGTGCTTTGGAACCACCATTAATAGACATTACAAAATCTGCAGTTTTGACACAAGCATCATTCGTCGCACTTATAGAAGCACCAGCCTCTTTATAGTCAGCATCGCTGAAATTAGCTTTTTTACCTGCACCTTTTGTGACAGAAACCGAATGTCCACCGGATACATAAAACTTAACCGCATCCGGCGTGGCCGCGACCCGTGCTTCATTAGCCGCGGTTTCTTTAATAACTGCAATTTTCAAGATGTTATCCTTTTAGTAAGTGGAGGGTGTTGGGGAGTGCCTAGGTTAAGACAGAAAATATCATGCCGATGATACCTGCAAGAATTGCCAAACCAAAAAGTGTAGCATACCAACCGCCGCCGAGTTTAAAAACTGGAGAAATCACAAGACCTACGATGAAGGTGACTACCAAGGCGGCTGGCCAGCCCATATTTGCGCCAAATACCAAAATTGGCATCAACAAGACAACAATGAAAAAAGCTGTAAAAAATGCTGATAATCTGATGAACCCTTTAAAGGTTTTGTCTTGTCCTACGATTGACATTTCGCCGTGAACGTAATCTGACATGGTATGCTCCCTAAAAATTTAATTTGAAGCCCAAATAACACGGGAATCATTGTATATACAAGTGCAGGAATACGATTAAATGGGCAATTTAAATAAAATTACGCTGCAGTAAAATAAATTTCCAAAAATATGCCAAAAATTTACATGGCCTTAAGAGCATTTTTACGCATTTGAGGCATATTGAGCTTTGAAAAGAGCTGGAATAATTCAGCCGCTAGCGTCCTAGGGCGTTAACAAAGGCGTCATTAGGCGTAAATAAGGTGAATAAGATGGGCAAAACGGTACTTATCGTTGACGATGATCCGACTCAACGTCGCATATTACAAGCGGTGATCGAGAGAAGCGGGTTTTCTACATTACAAGCTTCAGACGGGGATACTGCGCTGGAAATGGCTCTGTCGCCGGACGGCAC
>JAJFFM010000115.1 GCA_021776675.1 Robiginitomaculum sp. | reverse complement strand
GACTCCGAAGCCGGTGTCTGCCCGGATGGTTCAGACGCGGCTCATTTGCGAATTCGCAGGATGTTGGCGACCTGATTTGGCCGACCGTACTGCAGCCTGGGAGTGACCTAACACGTGGTTATTTTCCGTAAAACCGCGTGTTTACGAAAACATAATCCGGTATATCAGGATAATGAATATCGATGATGTCATCCTTTTCGAACGCATCGCTGCCCTCGGCTCCGTGTCCGCTGGCGGCGGGGCGTGCGGGCTTTCGGCCACGGTTTCGAGTGATCGCCTGAAGCGGCTGGAGAGCGATCTTGGCTGCACGCTGCTCAATCGCACCACCCGTTCCATGTCGCTCACCGATGAGGGCGCTCGGTTCTTGGGCCAGGCTCGTGATCTCATCAATCAGTATGAAGCCGCCCGCCACAGTGTCGGCAGAAGGTCGGAAACACCGGTTGGGCTTTTGCGGGTGGCGGCCCCGGTACTTTTCGCGAAGAAATTCCTGCCCAAGGCAATCAATAATTTCCTGACGGGTTATCCGGAGATGCAGATTGACCTGAACCTGTCCGACGAAATCCTCAATTACGCGGCGGAAGGCATCGACGTCGCCATCCGTATCGGCAATCTGAAGGACTCGTCGGTCATTGCCCGCAAGTTGGCGGAAAGCGGCCGCGTCTTGTGTGCATCGCCCTCTTATCTTCGGCGGCACGGCACACCCACTCAACCATCGGATCTCGATGAGCAGCGTTGCATCATATTCGTCGGCGAAGATGTCTGGCGGCTGCGAAACAGTCTGGAAGAAATCCGGATCAGGGTCTCCGGCCGGTTCAAGACCAACAATGCGGAAATGGCCACGCAGGCGGCTCTCGATGGACTCGGAATTGCCTTGCGCTCCCTTTGGGATGTGGCCGATGACCTGCGGGCGGGAAGGCTTGAACGGGTCTTGCCGGATTATGAAACGATATCCGACATGGCGGTTTATGCCATCTACCCTCCCGGCCGGTTTATTTCTCCGGCAGCGAAGGCATTCGTTGAGTTGGTGCACGGAAATTTGAGATCGCTGCGGTTTTAGCTGCGTCGCATTCTATTCGGCGACACTGGCCCAACAGCCTGCCGACGGAAGTTTGGCGCCGTCCGATTGGCTTAGCGCACTTCTTAAAGATCGTCGAAGTTAGGGCAAGCCAACTAGACCAACCAACTATCCAGCCCTGTCTGTGGTTTATAGACAGACAGGTTTGTACGCACGATCTGAAGGTTGCCGAAGCGTGTAACGAGTAGCATCCCTGACGTCTATTCTCGGCTGATTTCGAGCCTCAACGGGCCAATTTCTAATGTCTCCTTTCGCCCCCATCTAGCCTTAGAGTTCGATACTCTCGGCTAGGGCGAGCGCATCTTCGACTTCGACGCCCAGGTATGCGAGCCGACGAACTGCTAGACCGTGGGGATACCGAAGGCGCTGCGGTATGGCGCCGGGTGCTGACCGCGGTCAAGGATATAGAGAATACGGAGCCAGGCGGCGCGGCGCATTAGTCTTGGGAAACCAGTCGAAGGCGTTTACGCTGGACCACTTGAAGGGACCGACAAGGACATGACTCGACTTCACTATTTCAAAGGCCGTGGACGCGCTGAGACGACGCGGTGGATGCTGGCGATCAACCAGATTGCGTTTGAGAACATGCCGGTCGAGACGCCGGAAGCTCTTGCCGCCCTGCGTGCCACAGGCAAACTGCCCTTCGATCAAATGCCCCTGCTGGAGATCGACGGCCTGAACTTGAGCCAATCAACCGCAATAATCCGCTACTTGGCGCGTCGCGGCGGATATTACGGCGAGAGCGATGAGGATGCGCTCTGGTGCGACATGGTCGCCGGAGCTGTCGCCGACTTTGCTGAAACGGTCATGCAGGCTGCGTTCCAGCCGACAAAAGAGATTGCAATTGCAGCGTTGCACGCTCGGTTTGAGAAGTTCGGGCCAAGGTTCGAGAAGCGGCTGGCTGAGAACGGTTCGGGCTTTTGCGCTGGCGCGCGCATCACCTTTGCCGATGTCGTTCTTGCCGAGGCACTGAGCGCCTATCTGGAATGGTGCCGGGATATTCTTGGGAACACCCCCCTTTTGGAAGTTCTGCATGATCGGGTTTTGAGGGAGCCGGGCATCGCCCGCTATCTACGCTCGGAACAACGGTATCCGATGGCAGGCAACGATTATGTGATTGATATCGCCAGCGTCCTGCAACGGGCACTGCCAACCCATATGCCCGACCCAAACAGGTTTGTCCCTGTTCGGTGACCGGAGCAGCCGCATGGGCATTATTGGCTATTTTCGAGCCTCAACGGGCCAATTTCTAATGTCTCCTTTTGCCCCCGATCCAGCCGATAGAATGGGCTGCGATCTACCGTCTCTCAGCCGCAGTATGTATCGTTTTTAAGATTACAGACATTGCAACGACGTATCTTGCTCGTTGATATTGCGGCACCCGCAACGGGCGGGCCGGGCTCTACGCCGCCACGCTCCACCGAACCCGCAACGTGCGGTTTCGTCCTCTTCAGGTAACGATCCCTTGCCGTAAATAGCGCGGCGGCTGAAAGTTCAGCCGCCAACTCTTCTTCACGCGCCCGGTAACCGTGCGCCTGGCACCCCATTGTTCAGCTTATACCGAGGCGCTGCGGTCTTCCCAATAGTCCCGTCCGGGCTGGCCCGCACAAACGTGTGGCCCGGACGCCTTTGGCGCCCCAAGGGGCGGGACTTTGGGACCGCCGCTTTTCGGTCTCCCGTCTTAAAGCCCCG
>JAJFFM010000114.1 GCA_021776675.1 Robiginitomaculum sp. | reverse complement strand
ACATGTCACGGCGAGAAAAAATCTACGAAGGTAAGGCCAAAATTTTGTATAAGGGGCCAAAACCGGGTACGCTTGTTCAATATTTCAAAGATGATGCCACAGCTTTTAATGCCAAGAAGAAAGCCGTTTTGAGCGGTAAAGGTGTCCTGAACAACAGAATTTCTGAGCACATTATGTTAATGCTTGAAAAAATTGGTATTCCGACCCACTTTATTGAACGCTTGAATATGCGGGAGCAGCTCATTAAAGAGGTCGAAATTATCCCTCTAGAAGTTATCTGCCGAAATGTTGCAGCAGGTTCTATCTGTCCAATGTATGGTCTTGAAGAGGGCAAACGTCTGCCCCGCTCAATCATTGAGTTTTGTTATAAAAAAGACGAGCTAAATGATCCACTTACAACTGAAGAACATATTCTTGCATTTGGTTGGGCTACTTCTTCAGAAATTGATGAAATGACCACCTTCACCTTACGCATTAATGATTTTCTTTGCGGTATGTTTGCGGGAATAAATATTGACTTAATAGATTTTAAAATCGAATTTGGCCGCTACACTGATAAAAACGGTGATCACATGGTTTTGCTGGCTGATGAGATTAGTCCAGACTCGTGCCGCCTTTGGGATTGTCAAACTCAGGAAAAATTAGATAAAGATAGGTTTAGACGTAACCTTGGTGGTCTTGTTGATGCGTATACAGAAGTTGCTACCCGCCTCGGTATTTTAAAATCAAATCCCAAAGCCCCACCCAAATTATCTGTAGTTACAAATGAACCAAAATTAAATAAGCCAGAAATTGAGGATGAATAAATGAAAGCCATTATACATATAGGCCTTAAACAAGGCGTCCTTGACCCTCAAGGCCGTACGATCGCTCGCTCACTTGCTCATATGGGGTTTGACACTGTGACCAAAGCCCGCCAAGGCAAAACCATTGAGCTTGAGCTAAATAACGAAGACGCTAAGTCCGCGAAAACCGAGGTCGATAAGATGTGCAAGCAGTTATTGGCGAATACGGTAATTGAAGATTACCATATTGAAATTGTCGAGCAGGACTGAACATGCAAAGTGCAGTAATCGTTTTCCCCGCTTCTAATTGTGACCGCGACGCTGCGTCAGCTTTGGAGAAAATCACCGGACACAAACCACTCATGGTTTGGCACGAAGAAAACACCCTACCCAAGGTCGACTTTGTCGTCATTCCTGGTGGGTTCTCTTACGGAGATTATTTACGCTCAGGTGCCATTGCCGCGCGTTCACCCATAGTCCGAGATATTATTAAAAAGGCCGGGAACGGTCTGCCTGTTGCAGGGTTTTGCAACGGTTTTCAAATCCTGACTGAGGCTGGATTATTACCAGGCGCTCTTATGCGTAACAAAGGGTTACGGTTTGTTTGTCGGCCTCAAAAACTACAAGTGGTCAATACAAAAACCATGTTTACCACTGGCTATAAAGATACACCTGAAATCACAGTACCGATTGCTCATTTTGACGGTAATTACTATGCCGATGATGATACACTTAAAGTGTTGAGAAAGTCCGGGCGCATCTTGTTCAAATATATAGACAATCCAAATGGTTCACTGAACGACATAGCCGGCATCTGTAATAAAGCTGGGAACGTGCTTGGTATGATGCCCCATCCAGAACGCGCCGTAGACCCTATGCACGGTGGTACAGACGGCATAGCCTTATTTAAAAGCGTATTGGAGGCGGTGTAATGAAAAAGATTGTAATTACGCCAGAAGTCGTCGCAGAGCACGGCCTATCCGAGGACGAATACGAGATTATTTGTGACAGACTTGGACGTAGCCCAAATATCAACGAGCTTGGTATTTTTTCCGTTATGTGGTCAGAACATTGTTCCTATAAATCATCTAGACGACATTTGAAAAAAATGCTCACCAAAGGTGATCGCGTTATACAAGGCCCAGGCGAAAATGCTGGTGTCATCGATATTGATGATGGTGATGCAATTATCTTCAAAATGGAAAGCCATAACCATCCCTCATATATTGAGCCCTACCAAGGTGCTGCCACAGGTGTTGGTGGTATCATGCGCGATGTATTTACAATGGGCGCTCGTCCTATCGCAAATTTAAATGCGCTTAGGTTCGGTGAGCCATCACATCCTAAAACTAAATCATTGGTAGCAGGTGTTGTTCACGGCATTGGCGGCTACGGTAATTGTGTAGGCGTGCCGACCGTAGGCGGCGAAACAAACTTTCACCGTGGGTATAATGATAACATTTTGGTCAACGCTATGTGTGTCGGCCTAGCAAAGACCGATAAAGTGTTTTACTCTGCCGCTAAAGGTGTTGGCAATCCTATCTTTTATGTGGGTTCTAAAACTGGGCGCGACGGCATTCACGGCGCTACTATGGCATCAGCCGAATTTGATGATGATAGCGAACAAAAACGCCCTACCGTTCAGGTCGGTGACCCGTTTACAGAAAAGCTCCTCATCGAGGCCTGTATGGAATTAATGGCCACTGATGCCATTATTGCTATTCAAGATATGGGGGCAGCTGGCCTAA
>JAJFFM010000113.1 GCA_021776675.1 Robiginitomaculum sp. | reverse complement strand
AGCTTTATCTTTATTTTGAGGGGAACACATGTCTGTATCTGAACTTGTAAAACTACCGCCAATGGTTGGCGCACTAGGATTGCTTATTGCGCTTATCCTATACTTTATTGTTAAAAAATATCCTGAGGGCGATGCTGCCGTAAAGAAGATTGGTGACCAAATTCATTTGGGTGCCATGGTATTTATGAAACGCGAATACAAAATGCTGGTCATGTTTTTGGCCGTATTGGTAATATTGGTTTGGTGGAAATTGGGTCAAGAGACCGGTATTGCTGTGATTGTCGGGGCCGTGTCTTCGTCCATCGCTGGTTGGCTCGGTATGTATGCGGCGACCAAAGCCAATGTACGCACGGCTACGGCGGCACAACAACACGGTTCTGCCAAAGCTCTGACCGTTGCTTTCTTCGGCGGCTCTATCATGGGTTTGTGTGTTGCGGCGCTCGGCCTTATTGGTCTGGGCGGTTTGTTTATGTATTTCCAAATCGATAGTGCGAGCGGCGAAGCCTTAAGCGATAGTGTTCATGCCCTCGAAGGCTTTGGTATTGGCGCGTCTTGTGTCGCTTTGTTTTCACGTATTGGCGGCGGTATCTTTACTAAGTCTGCCGACGTTGGTGCTGACCTAGTTGGTAAAATCGAGGCTGGTATCCCCGAAGACGATCCACGTAATCCAGGTGTTATCGCCGATAATGTTGGTGATAATGTTGGTGATGTTGCGGGCATGGGTTCCGATATTTTCGAAAGTTATTGTGGTGCTATGATTGCATCGATTGCAATTGCATTTACGTGGGGCAGTGCTGAATTGATGTTGTTACCCTTGATACTTGCGACCGTTGGCTTGTTAGCGTCTATATTGATGATTGGCGTTGTAAAACTTGCTTCGGGCGCAGCCCCAGCAACGGCACTACGTACAGGCACACTTGGTGCGCCGGTTCTGTTTTTGGCCGCCGCGTATTTTGTTGTCCAAAATATGGGCATTGATGTTGCGGCACTTGCTGACGTAGATAATTCAATAAATGTTTGGCTAGCCGTAGTTTGCGGCGCGGCTGGCGGTGTAGCCATTGGCTTGATAACTGAATATTACACTGGTGGTTCGCCTGTTCGTAAAATTGCAAAATCTGGCGAAACAGGCCCTGCGACCGTTATGATCACCGGACTTTCCGTTGGTATGCAATCAGTTGTTATACCGCTTTTGGTTATTGCAGCCATTATATTTGTCTCTACATCCCTTGCTGGTCTTTACGGTGTTGGTATTGCAGCGGTTGGTATGCTCTCTACAGTGGGCATCACAATGGCTATCGATGCTTACGGCCCTGTGGCTGATAATGCGGGCGGTATTGCTGAAATGGCAGGCATGGGCAAAGAGGTTCGTGAGATAACAGATGGTCTAGACGAGCTTGGCAATACAACAGCAGCTATCGGCAAAGGTTTTGCCATTGGCGCGGCTGCTCTTGCGGCGCTTGCGATTATCGCGGCGTTCGGCGAAACGGTTAAATTGCATTACCCTGATTTCTCCCTAGAGCTTTCTAATCCGATAGTTCTAGTTGGTATGTTTATCGGCGGGACTATTCCGTTCCTTGTCTCTGCTATTACTATGACAGCGGTCGGCGATGCAGCCTTTGAGATGATCAATGAAATTCGTCGTCAGTTCAAAGAAATCCCTGGCCTTCTCGAAGGTAAGGCTGACCCTGATACGGCGAAATGTGTAGATATCGCGACAACGGCTGCTCTCAAGAAGATGTTGCTTCCTGGTGTTATTGCTGTTGGCGTTCCGCCGCTGGTTGGTTTTGTACTTGGCGCAGAAGCCCTAGGCGGTTTCCTTGCGGGTGCTTTGCTGGCTTGTGTGCTTATGGCTCTGTTTATGGCCAATGCAGGCGGTGCTTGGGACAATGCCAAGAAGTACGTTGAAAAAGGCAATCACGGCGGCAAGGGCACAGACACCCACACAGCTGTAGTTGTTGGCGATACCGTTGGTGACCCGTTCAAGGACACTTCTGGTCCTGCTATGAACATCCTTATCAATGTGATGGCTATTGTCAGCTTGGTGATTGCTCCGCTCTTGACAGTGACCGGTTTGTTCTAAACCGTCACATCAAATAACAAATCAAAAACCCGGTGGTTAGCTCTGCCGGGTTTTTTCATGCCCGCGGACTTTTTATGCCTTCTTATCTAACCGCGCCAAATACCGTCTGGTTTGAATGCAGCAAAAACGAAGGCGAAGGTCACATCGTAATTGATGATCTGCCAATTTCCATTTATATCTTGCCGCTCGGCGACTACTGTGCCGACATCACGGCCTCGGCCGATGGTTTTGTTGTCGAGCGCAGAAACCTGCCCGCTTTCCCACGTCATCCGAACGCCGTCGTGTATAATGGTTCCGGCTTTGGCGATGCTGGTCATCCGCCAAGCCGTATCGCCGACCACAACAACCCGTTCCATCCGTCTAAACCCCTTAGGCAGTTTCACAAAAACTTTGAACATATGTCCGTTTTTGTCATAATCAACATAAGGGTTTTGGCCGTATCTGTTGGCTCTCGGGTTGTTGGGCACCAAGACAACACCATCGGGATAGCTGCGTTTAAACTGGGCAAAGGAAATTAATTTGGCGGGCAAACGTTTCAGCTGCTTGCCCGTATGTGTGCCGACAATGGCCTTTCCTGTGAATTGTTGCCACCAACTATGGTTTGCTCTATCATACATGACCAAATCAGAATTGCGCAAAATGCCCGTGACTCCAAATGTGGTTTCCCGACCATCAATCATACGCTCATAAACAATAGCGCTGTTGCAAAGAGGGCAAAAGGTAACGGCCACAGGCACACCTTCAATGGTGTCATTGGCAATCTCGTGCCACATCAAGACGGATATGGGATAAGCTTTAGCTGTGCCGCCAACTTCTAGCGCGATGACCGGTTCTTTTGGGCGGTAGTCCACTTGATCCACAGGTTTGAATTGCGGCAAATCTATGGACGGAATGCCGTCGCGTAAGGGCCCGCCCGCCTGAAATTCGGAAGCCGGAATACTGTGTTTAGAGAAATCTGTTTGCGGCCAATCCCATTGGTTCGGCCACTCCTCTTGATTACGGTCTTTGCTAGTGGCGCAAGGTGCTAACGCAATTAGAACTGCTATTAAAAACAGCGTATAAAACATCTTCATGGTCTGGCTCCAGATACTTATAATTTTGTATCTATAATTTCAGCGACCCCTCTTATCTATCCTATAGAAGCTATGTAAAAGATGGGCAAATCACGCCCAATCACATTTCGGCGATGATTTACAAAAGCCGCGTGCCAGCGACACGACCCTCCAAGTCTAACAAAAATTCCTTAGTCGGGATACCACCGCCAAAGCCCGTCATGGTGCCACTTGCTCCGATGACACGGTGGCAGGGAATGATGACAGGGATGGGGTTTGCGTTATTGGCCCCGCCCACAGCGCGTGATGCTTTGGGGTTGCCTATTAAGGCGGCTTGCTGCCCATAGGAACGGGTCTCGCCGTAGGGGATTTCTTGCAAAGCCCGCCATGCTGACATCTGAAAATCCGTACCTTCTGGCTTGAGCGGCACAGTAAATTCAGTGCGCTTGCCCGCAAAATATTCGGACAGTTCTTGCTTGGCTTGTGCAAACATGTCCCCGCCCCTTTGCCAAATATCTAGCGGTTGACGCGGTGTGTGACCTACGGAACCATCTGGGGCTTCAGGGAAGCTGACAAACCGTACATAATTTTTGCAACCCGCTATCAACATCTCCCCAATAGGTGTGTCCACATAATCATAATGGGTAATGTGATCAGACGTTTTTTTTAAATCGCGCATTTTGTCTCCGTAGTTTTCATTATGCCTCTATACTATGAAATTCACATATTATTGCTAGCCACATACGGACATCAATGTTGAGATATGCTAGGCGTTATGCGCTTTGTTATGTATAGAGGGCTTATGGAAAGCACCGATAAAAATACCGTCCCCGATTTTGAAATTTGCAATAAAGCGCGCCTGAGTAAGGACGCGGAATTTGACGGTGTGTTTTTTACCGCTGTAAAAACTACACGGATTTATTGTCGCCCCGTTTGTCCTGCGCCCGCGCCGAAGACAGCCAATATCAGCTTCCTGCCCAGTGCGGCCGCGTGTGAGCATGCGGGATACCGCCCGTGTTTACGCTGCCGTCCGGAAACGGCGCCGTTTTCTCCGGCTTGGAACGGCACCAAGACAACGGTGGAACGGGCTTTGCGTCTCATTAATGAAGGTGCGCTCGACAATACGGATATGGAAAGTTTTGCAGGTAGGCTCGGCCTCGGTGCGCGTCAACTTTCTCGTCTGTTTCAAAAACATTTAAACACTACGCCGGGACAAGCCGCCAGAACCGCGCGGGTGCAACGGGCCAAACGCTTGCTCGACGAAACAAATCTACCTATGACTGAGATAGCCTATCAAGCAGGCTTTAAATCTCTGCGCAGGTTTAACAGTGTTTTCCTCGAGACTTACCGCCGGTCCCCCTCTGATATAAAAAGGCGAAATAAAAACGCGATATAAAACGGCGTTCAAATGGTTCGTAATACTTTCACCTAACGTGCTTTGTGGGCTTCAAGCTCTATTTCTATCATAAACTCGGGTAGAGCGAGACCTTTAACTTCCAGCCAGCTCCCGGTTGGGAAGTGATTTGTGTAAACGGAATTACGGTAAGCTGCCGCCTCTAGAAATGCGGCCATATCAGTGGTGAAAACGTTTTCTACAATCACGTCATCAAATGAATAACCATAATGCGCAAGCACCTTGCCCAAATCGGCATATACGTTTTTTATCTGCTGTTCCATATCGTCGGCGGCTGTGGGATTGCCACTATCGTCCATACTCACTGCGCCTGAAATTTTAAGGTCATTGCCAATCCTTACGGCATGGGAATACCCATAAGCTTTCTCGACTTCAGGGCGCAGCAGGAAATATTCGGGGGCTTCAGGAATTTCGGTTACAGTTTTTACATCGCTCATCTGCACATTTGACTGTTGTGCGTCTTGCTCTGCACAGCCAATTGCAAGCGCCAGTGTTATCATCACGGCCGGTATTATCGTTTTATATTTCATTATCTTCCCCTTGAATTTCCCTACGACTAAGCGGCGAGTGACTAGCCTGTCAATGTCTTCTTGGCTATTTTTAGCCTTTAAATTGAGAATACACGTCTTTTCCGTCATGCTATCAAAATCAAAAAATAAAGCGGGTCGTGCTTTGAGATCTCATTTTACGGGGCTAAACTGCGGGGGTCATTATTTTATGGTTGAACCGTTTTGAAGGGCTTGAAAACCCACACGAATTACTGAATAGTCAGCCGTCAATTACTCATGAAAAGGACACCCCATAATGTTGAGTAAAAATTCGTATAGAATTATCGCTGCTGTGATTGGTTGGACAACATTGGTCGTGCAATACGGTGATGTAGTGGCGAGCGGTGAACATGCAAACTTGCTGGCGGCAACGGTTTATTTTTTTGGATATTTCACTATTTTAACCAATATTTTAGTCGCCTTAGCTCTAACCGCGCCATTTTTACCGCCGACGACTAGGTTCTATAATTTTTTTACAAAGCCCAGCGTGCGCGCCGCCATTGCCTTGTATATTCTTGTGGTCGCAGTGGTTTATCACACACTGCTTAGACATTTGTGGGAGCCCCAAGGCATACAGCTCGCTACGGATATAGCGTTTCATTCTGTGATGCCTGCTTTGTATCTGTTCGATTGGATATTTTTTGCCGCCAAGCGCCCCATGCGCTATGTGCATATACCTTATTGGGTAATTTATCCTGCGTTATACGGCGTTTTTACAATAATTCGCGGCGCGCTTAGTGGGGTATACCCTTATCCGTTTCTCAATGTCACTGAACTTGGCTTGGTTGGGGTTTTTATTAACATGGTCGGGTTTACGACTCTGTACGCGGTTGGCGGCGCAGTCTTTATAGCCGCGGGACACCGTCTTTCAACACCGGAAACAACCTCATGATCCTACAACAGTAGAGGTCGAGTAATAATTTTGGGATAATCTGAAGCGCAGCCCCAAAACAGCAAAGCCTCTTGCTTAAATGTCTGATATAGGCTCTATACGGGTTTTAATAAGATACCAGTTTTAACAGGATATACGGCTTATGGGCCACCAGACATCAGTGGATATTACGACACCGGATAAAGCCGAGAATAGCAAAGCCGCGAATACCAAAACACTTTTTATTAAAACTTATGGCTGTCAGATGAATGTCTATGACAGTGAACGTATGGCCGATGTGTTGGCGCCTGTGGGCTATGCCCCTGTGGACAGTCCAGATGGTGCCGACTTGGTGGTGCTGAACACTTGTCATATCCGCGAAAAAGCGGCGGAGAAAGTATATTCAGAACTAGGCCGGATCCGTAAACTTAAAGAAAAAAAAGCAGCATCAGGCGGCACCATGAAGGTCGCTGTGGCCGGTTGTGTCGCACAAGCCGAAGGCGAAGAAATAATGCGCCGTGCGCCCGTAGTTGATTTGGTGCTCGGCCCGCAAAGCTATCATAAACTTCCCGAAATGATCGCCAAGGTCAGCCGGCAGTTGGGTGAACGGCTTGAGACGGATTTCGACACAGAAGAGAAATTTGATCTGATGCCCGCTACCCGTAAGGTCGACGGCCCTACGGCATTTCTTACCATCCAAGAAGGTTGCGATAAATTTTGTACCTTCTGTGTCGTGCCTTATACGCGCGGCGCGGAGTTCTCTCGTCCAGTAGATCAGATCGTCGCCGAAGCACGAGAATTGGTAGCCCAAGGTGTACGCGAGATAACTTTGCTTGGGCAAAACGTTAATGCTTATCACGGTGCAGCCCCTAAATTGGAGGCGGACCAGTTTTGGGGGCTTGGTCAGCTGATTTCACACCTATCAAAAATTGGCGGGCTTGACCGGATGCGTTATACTACATCCCATCCCCGCGATATGGACGATGAGTTGATTAACGTTCACAAGCATGAGAAAACCTTGATGCCGTATCTGCATTTGCCCTTACAAGCGGGCAGTGACCGTATTCTCAAAGCTATGAACCGCGGTCATACTTACGCCGAGTTCAAAGACTTGGTCGCTAAAATACGTGCTGCCGAACCGGAACTGGCCTTGTCATCGGATTTCATTGTTGGCTTTCCGGGTGAAAGCGAACTGGACTTCAAGAAGACATTAGAAGCGGTTGAAGAGATTGGTTTTGCGTCTTCGTTCAGTTTTAAATACTCCGCACGTCCCGGGACACCAGGGGCGGCACTTCCGGGCCAAGTTCCTGAGGACGTAAAATCCGAGCGATTGGCACGTTTACAAAAACTTCTGACCGCTCAGCAACTGGCCTTTAATCAGAGCCTAATAGGTAAAACTTTGTCCGTATTGGTTGAGGATACAAGTCGGGCTGGAAGTGAGTTGTTTGGCCGCTCGCCCTATTTGCAAGGTACGCATTTCAAAGGCGCCGCCAATTTAATCGGGCAGATAGTAAGGGTAAAAATTACGGATGCAGGACAGAACTCTCTCAGGGGTGTCTTAGAGGAGAAAAGTTTATAAATGGCTAGAGGAAAAACCGAAACTTTAGAATTTGCCAATGTTGATTTGGTACGCGAACTAACTGGCCCGGGCCATGCAAATTTGGCGCTGATTGAGCAAGCCTTTGACGTTTACCTAGAAGCACCGGGTTCAAGCGTCGTCATTAACGGCAATGCGAAAGCGCGTGCGCGTGCGGCGGGTGTTGTCAAAGAAATATATGAGCGTTTAGATAATGGTTGGCCGTGTACGCGCGCGGATGTAGAGGCTCTGATTCTGGGGCATGCATCCGGGTTGGGCGAAGCCAATTTTGCCAAATCGAACATTAGCCAAGTCATACCGGTTCCGCGCCGCAAACCCATTGTGCCTAAGACTAAACACCAAGGCGACTTTATCAATGCCATGCGCGATAACACCATTACATTTGGTGTCGGCCCTGCGGGTACGGGGAAAACATTTTTGGCCACAGCCTATGGTGCGTCTTTATTGGCGCGCGGGGAAGTTGGGAAGTTTATTGCGTGTCGCCCTGCCGTGGAAGCCGGCGAAAAGCTCGGGTTTTTGCCGGGTGACCTTATGGAAAAAATCGACCCGTATTTACAACCCATTTATGATGCTTTGATTATGGTTTTGGGCGGCGATGAAGTGGAACGCCGCAAAGCCGCAGGTGAAATTGAAGTTGCACCTTTGGCATTTATGCGTGGTCGGACATTGTCCAATGCATTTGTGGTCATTGACGAAGCGCAAAACGCTACAGTGGCACAAATGAAAATGGCCCTAACGCGGCTCGGCGAAGATGCGGCCTATGCGGTTACGGGTGATCCGAGCCAAAGCGATTTACCGCGCGGTCAGAAATCTGGCTTAAGCCACGCTCTGTCTATTCTTGGGGGCATAGACGATATCTCCATGATCGAATTTGATGCCAATGATGTCGTGCGCCATCCATTGGTTGGTAAGATCGTCAAAGCTTATGACCAAGATAATAAAAATAGCGATGCAAAAAATTAGTAATGCCAAATCCCATATTAGACGACATCGAAATAGACATTGATATCAGGGATACACGTTGGGACGTTGTTGATGATTTGTCGGCGCTGGCGCGAACCGTTTTATCAACTGCGATCACTCAATATTGCGAGCGACCGTTCACAGAAATCAGTCTGTTATTTACGAATAATGGACAGGTACGGGATTTAAACCGCACATATCGGGGTAAGGACAAGCCGACCAATGTATTGTCTTTTCCGACTGAAGCGACGTTAGGAATACCCATTTTGGGGGATGTTGTTTTGGCGTTCGAGGTGATTGAGGGTGAAGCACGGGTGGGTGGTATCGCCCTTGAAGACCATATTGCGCATTTGCTGATCCACGGATATTTGCACTTGCAGGGTTTGGGCCATGAAAATGATGGCGACGCCGAATTTATGGAAACTCATGAAATAAAGGCACTTGCAGGCTTGGGAATTACTAACCCTTATGATAGAGATAAGCCGTGAGTGAACAAAATTCTTCTAAGGGCTTTTTCAGCCGTTCTCTAGCCCGCCTGTTTGGCGGCGCTGATACGGGGCAGTCCGAAAGCGTGCAAGAACGCAAATCATTAATGAGTGCTGCGGAAAACTTCCATTCATTACGGGTTGAAGATGTCATGGTGCCGCGTGCCGACATCATTGCCGTAGCAGGCGATGCAAGCTTACAAGAATTGACCAAATGTTTTCAAGATGCGGGGCATTCTCGCTTACCTATTCACGGCGAAACTTTGGACGAGCCAACCGGGTTTGTGCATGTCAAAGACTTGCTTGAATTTTTGGCATTAAATGCACCCGGCAGGGCTACCAAATCATACCCTAACAAAAAGATTATTAGTAAAATTCTCCGCCCAGTTATTTTTGTACCGCAGTCAATGGCGGCGGATGTGCTGTTAAAGAAAATGCAAGTTAGCCGTGTTCATATGGCTATTGTCGTTGATGAATACGGCGGTACGGACGGGCTGGTGACGCTCGAAGACCTTATCGAACCTATTGTAGGTGATATTGAAGACGAACACGATGATGCAGAACCAGAAGTCAATATCCTCAAAGATAAACATGGCCACACCTATTGGGAGGCCGATGCGCGGATTAGCATTGAAGATTTTGAAACCGTACTTGGCCGCGATATAGCAACGCCGCAACAAGACGACGAAGTTGATACTTTGGGCGGGTTAGTGTTTTTCTTAGCGGGCCGTGTGCCAGAGCGCGGTGAAATAATTCCCCATCCGCTCGGCCTGGAATTTGAAATTCTCGAAGCAAGCCCAAGACGCGTTAAGCGAATACGACTTTGCCAAATATCCAAACAAAAGGCGGAGTAGTGCAAGAGCAATTGGCTCGAGTTTTGGCAGTAGACGGGTTTCGCGGATTTATTCTGACCATGCTCCTCGGCGCCTTATCCGTTCTTGGACATGCGCCATTTTATTTGTGGCTTATCACCATAATCTGCTTTGCATTTTTGATGTTGCGTCTTGACGGGGCACACGAACAGGCGCGCCCACTCCGTGCAGGGTTTTGGCGAGGGTTTGCCTTTGCATTGGGGTATTTTTTGGCCGGATTATACTGGATAGGGTCGGCATTTATTGCGCGCGGCCCAGAATTTGTGCCGTTCATGCCATTTGCTATTTTCTTATTGGCTGCGGGGCTTGCAGTATTCTGGGGTGTTGGCGGATTTGTTTATGTGCGGTTAAGCCAAATTGGCAAGACGTCTATTTGGCGGGCAGGAATATTTGCCAGTGTGTTTTTTATTGTCGAATTTTTGCGCGGGCATATCCTAAGTGGGTTTCCGTGGAATTTACCAGGTTATATATTTGCGGCGGGTAAGCCAATTTCTCAAATCGCATCCATAGTCGGGATTTACGGCCTCACTGCATTGGTGTTTGTTTTATCAGCTAGTATTGCACTGTTGATAGAACGCAAACAACAATGGCTCCCCATTGCGCTCAGTAGCGCGGTAATAGCGGCGTGTTTTGGTTATGGAGCCCTGCGCCTCAGTAGAGCCGATATCCAATATGTAGAGGGTGTAAAACTTCGCATTGTCCATGCTAATATTCCCCAGCGGGATAAATTTGATCCAAATAAGTATGTCAGTACGGCCAACACTTACTTGCAATTATCACGCAGTGCAGGCTTTGAAGATGTTACACATATCATTTGGCCTGAGGGCGCAATTCCGGGCTTAATGTTGGAAGACCAAGGGCTTATGGCAGCCATAGAAAATATGTTTCTCTCGCGAAACGAGCAAGGTTTCGATCAGGGCATTAAAACCCCGCCTGTATTTATTACCCAAACATTGAGAGCAGAGCCAAAACCTGACTCCAAATCTGGCTCCAAGAATACCGCTTATTATAACGCAGCTGTGGCGATAACTTATAAGGATGGGCAAGCGCCCGTAATATCCTCCTTTTATGACAAACAAAAATTAGTTCCATTTGGGGAGTTTATACCGGGCGGCGGCTTGATGGAGAGCATTGGCTTACACAGCTTATCAACGGCACTGGAATCCATGTCGCCCGGACAAAGCGGCGCCGTGCCCAATCTGCCAAGCCTGCCGCCCGTGAGTATGCAAATTTGCTATGAAATTATCTTTCCAGGCTTTACGAGCCGGTCTTTACCGCAAAATGGGGAAAGCCCAAGTTGGATTTTAAACCTCTCTAATGACAGCTGGTACGGTAATTCCACAGGGCCGCGTCAACATATCAATCAAGCCCGTTACCGCGCCATAGAGGAGGGATTGCCAGTCATACGCGCAACATCTGGCGGTATATCTGGTGTTATTGATGCTTATGGCCGGCAAATAAACCGATTGGGGTTGGGGGAGCAAGGCGTTATAGACGCGCTTTTACCAAGGCCAATAGCGGCGACTGTATATAAATTGCGCGTTAACTATATTATACTCTTGCTAATTATTTTTCTACTTATAGTATGTGTAGTAGGCATGCATAAACGAAATTGACTGCATTCAAGTCGATTATGCAAAATACACGGGGCGTTAGATGTATTTTAAAGAGCACTCTTACACCCTGTATACACACTAATACAAAAGGGATGAAACTATGAAATCACAACATGCACCTCGGTCACCAAATCCGGTAGACCTTCATGTCGGCACACGCGTTAGACTGCGCCGGCAGGTTTTAAGAATGAGCCAAGAAAAGTTGGGCGATCAGCTCGGCGTCACCTTCCAGCAAGTACAAAAATATGAGCGCGGTGCTAACCGTGTCGGCGCTTCGCGTTTATGGCGTATGTCACAGGTCCTAGAAGTACCTGTAAGTTTCTTTTATGACGGTCTTGGCAATGAGATGCCTGTGACTGAATTTGGGGAAAACGATCAAACACCAGTCGTATATGAGTTCATCAACTCTACGGACGGCGTCTCACTGGCTATGGCGGTTTCCAAGATCAAGAATAAAGCGGTACGCCGTCAAATACTTGAACTGGCGCGCTCATTGGCAGCAGATGAGGATTAGAGATTTAAGTTAAATAAAAACTTGAATATCAATCTCCCCATAGCTTTTATGGGTGAACGGATTTATAAACCCTGCACGAATGCCCGTGCAGGGTTTCTTTATGCCCAAAAGTAAACCAAGAATGTAATTCAAGAATGTTATGATATGACGGACACACCCCTAAAGCCGAGCAATGGCCTAAAACCAAGCAATGGCCTTAAGCCAAGCAACGGCCAACGTTATCGCCGCCTATGGGGCCGCGCTAAGGGTAAACCGCTAAGCCCTTATCAAAGCGGGCTGGTGGAAACACAACTAGCGAATGTTTCAATAGACGTCGGGAACCCGTTGGCGGGACTAGAGAGCTTTAAGAGCATCAGCGTGGAGGTTGGGTTTGGCGGCGGTGAGCATTTACTGCACCGCGCACAGGAAAACCCGGATATGGTGTTTATTGGTGTGGAGCCTTTCTTGAATGGTATTGCCAAGGTATTAGCGGGTATTGATAGGGGGCAGCTTAAGAATATTCGTCTGCACCACGGAGATGTCTGGCAATTTTTGGAAAACCTAACGGACAATAGCCTTGATCATATTGATATTTTATATCCAGATCCTTGGCCCAAAGTCCGTCATTATAAACGTCGGCTCATTCAAGAAGATCTTATAGGTGAATTTCACCGTGCTTTAAAACCGAACTGTGCGTTACATTTCGCTAGTGATATTCCGTCCTATATAGACTGGGCGTTGGTACGGATACTTGGGCATGGTGGTTTTAACTGGAACGTTGAGGGGTGCTTAAATTGGCAGGAACCTTACAAAAATTGGCCCGGTACGCGTTATGAAGCTAAGGCATATCGAGAGGGCAGGACGCCACATTATTTTAAGTTTATTCGAGATGAAGATTAAGGCTTTGTTCTGTAAATAAGATTGGGGCGGCAAATGAGAAAGTGCGCTTCGCAGTCGAGAGAGAATCCTGCCTGCAAAGCGCACCTAACGGTTTGCTGGTTAATGGGGCCAGCATTAGGCCTAAGCCTTTACCGTTATTTCTTGGCCGTATAGGTGGCCGTTATTTGAAGTATAAATTTTAGCCGCGGACATTAACGTCCCCAGCACCACTATCACTTGTACGCAATTGGCCGGATGGGTTGTGTATAGTGACATCGCTGGCACCACTGGCGCGGGCTTCAGCGTCTTTTGAGCTTCCATTATACGTAACGTCGCTGGCACCTGAGGCTCGTATGTATAATGTGTCGACACTACCGCTGTCGATTGAGATGCTGCTACTGCCGCTGACATTTATTGTCAGGTCTTCGCCAATAATGCTATTGATTTCAATATCGCCTGCGCCGCTCGATTCGATATTTGTTGAGCCGGAAATGTTACCCAACTCCAAATCGCCGCTACCGGAAACATCAATATCAGCTTTCTGCAAATCTTCTGCCGTGACATCACCTGCACCCGATATGTTAATGTCTGATACGCCTGCATTGCCAAAGGTTACATCACCTGAACCCGAAACGGATAAGTCTAATTGACCCGTAACATCACCAAGTTTCAAATCACCACAAGACCCAATATGTAAATGAGCAGATCCGACGGTGTCGACTTTACCAAAAATGATGGAGCTACTGATGTCGAGATGTACGTCTTGCGGGGCGCTAATTTTAACATGCGGATATTCTTTGATGTTTTTAAACCCTTTATTGGAAAACCCGCTCCATTTGCCTTTACCGATGAGGACATGCTTTCCTTTGGTACGGCAATTATATTTACGGACGGAAGTTTCATCATCAATGGATAGGTCGGAACCAGAGCGCACCGATTTTACGCCGTCCGCATTTTCGACAGTAATCTTGCCAGTATTGCTAGTGATGATTTCAATTGTGCCAATAAAATTTTCTATCTTAAGAACTGGCGCGTTATTGGCAAATGCAGGTGCGCCAAATAGGGTTAGACAGCTTGCTGCTGCCAGTGCACTTAATGATGTGAAGTTACGCATAATTATTTCCCTTTTGTTTTGGTGGGTTAGTTTGTTATCTGATGCGAATTGAGCCAGAACCGTGTTTTTTCTTGCGCAAATTACCGCTTGGTTCTTGCACCGTAATTTCACCGCTTCCACTGGCATAAAGCTCAGCATTTGTTGATTTACCGTCGTACCGGACATTGCCTGAACCGCCGACTTTTATATATAATTCCACGACATCGCCGTCGTCTATTTCCACAGTACCGCTACCGCCAGATTTACTAGAAAGGTTTTTGCCGCCGACATAATCTGCGTCAAAATTACCGCTGCCACCGCTTGTATAAATAAGGTTTCCTGCGAGGCGTTCAATTTCGACGTCTCCGGAGCCTGCCGTCGTTATTTCAGCATTGCCAGTGATATTACCCGCATCCAGATCGCCAGACCCAGCGCCGGTATAGTCAAAATTTCCGCCTATATTTCCAATCTCGTGGTCGCCTGACCCGGCGCTCGCTATTGTTGCCGCGCCTGCTACATTGGCGATTTTCACATCACCTGAGCCCGCAAGACCAATTTTTAGGCTCTGTACATTTTGCGCGGTAAAATCACCTGATCCAGAAACACCTAAATTTGTGTGGCCGTTGACATCAGATAATTCCAGATCACCGCAAGAACGCATTTTAATATCAGCGGATCCAATATTGCCAACATCGCCAAATATAATGGCTTTATCTATGACAAGGTGTGTATTGGCAGGTGCCGTAATTTTCAGTTGAGGGTAGGCATCAAGGTTTTTATACCCACCTTTGCGTTTATTCCACTTCCAACTACCAACAGAAATTTTAATACTTGAATTGGATTTGCGGCAATTGGTATTTTTAATGGTTTGATCATTATCAATCAAGACGCTGGCGCCCAATTGGCTTACGTCTGCGCCGTCAGCATCTGTGACAGTGATTTTATCATAATTGCCAGTCCTAACATCAACCGTACCAATAAAGTTTTGAATAGTTAAGGTCGGCGCATCTTTAGCGATCGCAGTGTTTGCAAGCAATGCCAAACAAGAGGTTGCGGTAATTGTCGCTAATTTAAAATAGGTAATTGTACGCATTCTTGCTCTCTCTTTTTGTGGACTGGAAAATTGACTATAACGACATATGTCGTGATGGTCAATTTTTTTAAACAGATAAACTCGGTGGATTAAAACTTAAGCTGTAATTTACGCTCATCTTGTAGGTTAATTATCAACGTCAATGATGTGTGCTCTGCCATATGGGCGGAGATAAAATTACCATTGCCTGCTTCAACTCTAACGGGGCCAGCTGCAAATTCTACACTGGTCGGGGCAAAACCCGTTGCGGCACCAGTTCCGAGAGCACCTGTTCCAACGGCGGCGATTAAAAATAATTTGGTAAACACTTTGTCCTCCTATTATGTTTCGGTGTGCTTGTAATTTGTTGTTTGTTTTACGGGCGGATTTAAAGTCCGCCCGCTTAGTCTTGATTGGCTTTCCCAGCTTAACTCTCTAAGTCGCGGAAGTCCCGGCGCAGTTGCCATTCGCTTGATGTAATTGACTTTTCTAAGTCCTGTAAGCGGCCTTCAAGTGAGCTAAACTTACCTCTTACGGTTCGGTAGCTAGCTGCTGGACGAGTTAATGGTTCGCTTGGATCATCTTGGTGTTTCCGTCGAGCTTTACGTGCCTGGCGATGTTCACGGCGGTAAGGAGCCCGATTATCGGACGGGGTAAAAATCCAAAATCCGATATAGATGAAAAAAGTAACGCCGGTCATGAAGAACGATATTACAGTAAGGATACGAACAACAATCGGGTCAACATTTAGGTAATCACCAATCCCGGCACAGACCCCGCCCATGACACCGTCTATCTTATTGCGGCGGAATATTTTGCGGGGTGCTGAATATGCGTAGCCATCATCATCACCTTCCCAATTGGCATCGTTCATGGCGCGGTCGAATTTATTTTTATATCGTTTTGTCATGGCTTTCATTCCTTTCTGGACTTTCTCTCCAATTTGGCACTTCATCGTCCAATATGCGTTCCAGGACATTGACACGTTGGTCGAGTATGTCGGCAATTTTGGACATTTGTTCCAGTTCTGCCATTTGGTCCACACTCATATGTCCCATCATTTTTTCTTTATGCTTATAGTGGGATTTAAGCATCCCGGCCCCGATGCCGCCTACAATGGCAACGATTGGGATCATTAAGGCTAATTCACTCATTCAATTTTCTCTCTCTAAAGGTTAGACGTTACGAGGTTCGCATTTGGTTGCAGCTATTTACTAGCTGCAACCTTTTTTGCGGGTTTCGCGGGCTTGGTATTCGTTTTACCCATTGTTTTACCAAGGCTTTTTTTCAACGTGGCTAACTCAGCTTCTACAGCGTCATCAGCTTCCAGAGCTGCAAATTGGCTTTCTAAGCTCTGGCCATTACCAAGACCACCACCTAGGTCGAAAGCTTCTACATGTGCTTCTAATTCGTCTACTTTGCGTTCCATGCGTTCATAACGGGCAAGGGCATCGTCAACTTTGTTAGAAGTCATAACCTTGCGCATCTTAATTTGGTTTGTAGCAGTGCTACCGCGCATCATCAAGGCTTTGTGCTTGGCTTTGGCTTCGTTCAGTTTAGCCTGCAGTTTTTCCAAATCGGAATCTGCTTTGGCAACAGCTTCGTTTAAGATTTCTATTTCTTTACGGACGACTGCAGCCATCTGCTCTGATTGTTGTTTGGCTTGCACAGCGCCTCGGGCTAGGTCTTCACGACCTTTAGTCAAAGCAAGTTCCGCTTTATCGGCCCATTCTTTTGAGCGAGCATCATATTGGTCTGCACGGCGGCTCAATTCTTTGGTTTCTGCGATATTGCGGGCGGCTGAGGTGCGAACTTCGACCAATGTGTCTTCCATCTCTTGGATGATCAAACGCGTAATCTTTTCAGGATTTTCTGCTTTATCGATCATTGAGTTGAGGTTGGAATTGATGATGTCACCCATTCTTGAAAAAATTCCCATTGTAGTCTCCTATAGTAATTGTGTTTGGTTTTGAGGGTTGGCGTTAAATTAAGAACTGGCTCTTAAAAAATTGTGGCGATGATATAGCCGGCGGCGAAAAATCCCCAGCATTCCAATTTACGGGTGCTGAGATATTTTACGAAGCGCCAGAATTTTGCTTTATAATCTTGATGCTTTTGGGCGCGGCTTCCTGTGCGGCTTTCGTAATCAAATTCTTCGTCGGTCATGTTGTTTCCTTGTGGGGGTTAAAATGGCTTAGATGCCAAAGCCGGACAATCTTACACCGCTTGAACGATGACGAAGTGTCGATGCTCTGCGTCTAGCTCGTAAATGGCGAACCGGAGCGCTTGAATCACCTAAAAGGCTGCTCTCAGTAAATGTTGTTTCGGTATCAAGTGTACGATACGTCATGGTCTCTCTTCTTTCTGCCCTAAGGGCGTTTGGGTGGCCCTGGCTTGAAGGGGGAAGCGCCAGAGCCGTTAAATTTGAGCCGTTAAATTTGGGCCGTTAATTTCTTGCCACCCGAATTGGTGTGGCTTTCCTCAGTAGAATGACAAGTTCCAAAAAAAAGTCACGAAATTTATAAACCATTGAAATATATAGATATTCCCTGAAAATGGATGGTTTGCTGAAATATCAAGTAGTGGAAAATACTAAAAACTAGTTATTTACACTACATAAGTTTAGCTATATATACTAAATATGGTAGAAATAGCGCAAAAACTCATAGGGCAGAGCCCTGCATGGCTGGTGACATTAGATTCGATTTCGGGTTTAGCGGCAATTGATAAGCCTATTTTGGTCGTCGGTGAGAACGGTACAGGCAAAACATCGGTGGCAGGACGCCTGCATTTCTTATCACCACGCTGGGAGCAAACATGGCAAGCCGTAAATTGTGCGGCCATGGATGGGGAAACTCTTGAGGCGCGTATTTTCGGCGCTGCATCAGGGCTTGCGACAAGCTTGCTAGAAGAAGCAGAGGGCGGCACACTCTTTATAGATAATATCGAAGCCATGCCTATGGCCGTTCAGGAAAAACTACTGAGCATGATAGAAACTGGCTCATTCAAGTCTATAGGCAGTACGGAAGACATTAGTGTTGATGTTCGTATATTATCATCAAGCGCAGTAGATCTAAGGGCTGAGGTTGCAGAAGGGCGTTTCAGTTCTAACCTCTTATCTGTATTGGCATTTGATGTCATAACTTTGCCGCCGCTCCGCGCACGCAAAACGGACATTATGCCAATGGCCGAAAAATTTGCTGCCAACATGGTCACGGTCCTGGGCGAAGACAGTTTCGCAGGGTTTAGCGCCGAGGTCATTGAATTTTTGCAGTCCTATGATTGGCCTTGCAATGTGCGAGAATTGAAAAACGTCATAGAAAGAGCCGTAGGGCGTGCTTGGAACGACGAGGATGGCCTTGATGTACCGATTACCAACATCAATCTTGATCCGTTTGATACGCCCTGGCAATTGAGAATGGCCCATCCTAATCAAAAAAGGGCGGAACAAAAAAACGCTGAACATCAGGCTGAACATCAGAGTGTAGCTGACCAAGGTGAGTTTAGTCATGCATCCATACCTGCCGCAAATGACATTTCAGGCAAAAGCCTCACGGAACGTACAGATGCCTTTGAGCTGACTATTATACAAGAAGCTTTAAAGTACAGCAAAAACCATCAAGGCAAGGCGGCGAAATACCTAGGCCTGACCTATCACCAATTCAGGGGGCTACTACGCAAACACGGTCTTAAGAAATAAGATGGATGTGTTAGACATCTAGCTCACCCTCAAACTCCACCTCTACCGGGCCGGTCATAATGACGTGATTATCGCTTTCGCGCCATTCTATTTGTAAATCACCGCCGTCCATGATGATGCGCGCCATCCGATCCGTGTGGCCTTGGCGGTGGGCGGCGACTAGAGCAGCACATGCACCGGTACCGCAAGCCTTGGTAATACCGACACCGCGCTCCCATACGCGCAAACGGATTACGTCTTTTCCGCGGATTTCGGCAAAGCCTACATTACATTGCTCAGGGAAGAGGGGATGAAATTCTATCATCGGGCCAATTTTATCCACGGCCGTCTCGTCTGCATTGTCGACAAAAAACACGCAGTGAGGATTGCCCATATTGACCGCACCCGGCCGTGCAAGAATTGGTGCATCAATGGGGCCTACTTTGACGTCGACCACATGGGTATCCATATATTCTTTAAGCGGGATTTCGTTCCACTGCAAAAGCGGCTCCCCCATATCAACAGAGACTTGATGCTCACTAATCCGTGTTGTCTGTAAGTGCCCAGCATTAGTTTCGAGCATGATGGTGTCCTGAGCAGTCTCAACCATCGCCAGCCAAGGGATACAGCGAGAAGCGTTGCCGCACGCGTCAACTTCGCCGCCGTCCGCATTCCAGATCTCCATGAATATGTCAGCGCCGCTTGACTTAGGTGGGCGCATAACAATAATCTGATCTGCTCCCAATGCACCCATAGGCCCGTTTTTGGTGGCTGTAGCTTTGGCCAAATCAGATGTCATAGTAAAGCCGGGATGCGCGCGGGCATCAAAAACCCCAAACCGATTCCCGGCACCGTTCATAATGATAAATTTCATAAGGACGATATAGGGGGCATGAGGTGTTTGGGCAAGGCAGTTGAAAAAGTCAGTTGCTGGCAACCCTAGTTGTATTCGTCAACAATATTGTGTTGTTGGTCGCAACTCTTTCGGTTTGTCTCTTAATTTGCGGCGATGACCGCAAAGAGCTATTTGTTTTTTGGCAGCGGCGTAAACAAACTTTGTTGATATTAACAACCTTCAAATTGGCCGCTTTCGGGTAACCGACCTTCTCCCGGAGCGGTCATAATTTCCTACACATAAAGATGAATGCCTTAGTAAGCCCAAGGTAGTTTAGTAATCCAAGGTAACTCTGGCGAATAAGAAACGTCCGAGCGCATCGTAGACCTGTGGGAAAGTGTTGCCGTTTCCTAAACCCGCACCAACAGATGTACTGATGGGGGGCTCTCTATCGAAAATATTGTTTATGCCTACGCGAATGGTTGCATTATCAAGGCCGCGGTATGTCAGTGCTAAATCAAAATAATCAACCGCGCCCAATTGTTCATCAAAAGACCCTATAGCTGCATTTAAGCTTGGGTCTGCCTTAACATTAGCAAAATGCCGCCAGCTAAACCGAGCATCAATATTGTAATCTGTTTGCCAGTTTAGACTAGCTATATGGCGCCAGCGCGGGTTGGGTGTACCGCAACTACTTCCATAAAACCCCACACAATCAATTTTAGGCCCTCCGGGGAACGTCTGTTCAATCAAATCGTATAAATAAGTGCCCGTTAGTGTAAGGCCAATCCCACCTAAATTCGCAGGGAGCTCCGTATCGTAACTGGCATTAATATCAATTCCGGATGTGAACAGGGAGCCAATATTAGTATTGTTCGCCTCTATAAAGCCACTATCGCTTAACCAGAGAGAGCCGGAAGCTGGATCTCTGTTGATAAGATTACAAAACAGCGGGGTGCCGTCAAACACACAATTGTCGATCGATTGAATGGGATCCGCAGTGCCAATAAAGTCGTTGACGGTAATATCAAAATAATCTGCTGAAATAGTGAACCCTTCAAACGGCCCTGACATTTGAATAATGGCGCCGATTGTGAAGGTATCCGATTTTTCCGGATTTAAATTAGGGTTGCCGCCTTTTAGCGCATTAAACTGCCCAGAGGGGTTGACCAAGATATTGCCGTATTGTGCCGCAGTGACACCTGAGTTTGCACATTGAGCAAGTGTTGCACGGGGTGCCGCTCCGGCACACGGGTCACCAGAGCTAAAGTTGAAAACCCTTGCTGAGGTAGGTAGAAACAATTCTATTGCATTGGCGACACGTACAGCTCTTTGATACTGACCGCGAAAGCGTAGGGCGTCATTGACTTGCCATATCCCGCCTGCAGAATAAATACTGGCACCGCCTGACAGAGAATTATCCGCATAACGATATGCGCCCTTGAAGACCATATCTTTGGCCAAGGGTTTGTTTTCTAGCAATGGTAATTGTAATTCTCCAAAAGCTTCCAGACTGTCGAATGCGCCAAAAATGTCAACTTGTGAGCCGCCAACGACACCTGCAACATCGCCGCTAATCAACCTTGGATCAGTATCCATACGGTAGTAATCTTTACGGTATTCACTGCCTAGAATAATTTTAGCGCCCGAAGAGGTTCCAGGTATCTGCACACCGTAACTTCCAAGATTGCCAGAAATGTTCGCCAGTAATATTGTTTGTTTATAAAGTCCGCCCTGTTGCCCTTGCGTACTGACATAATCCACTGCTGCCTGCGTGACGCCATCTGCGCTAAAGTAATCAATTGGGACGCAATCAGGATCTGTTCCGTCCAAAACGGAATCACATACAGGGTTACCGGCGGCATCAGTTGTTGCTAAAAGAGCGCGCTGTAACCTACTGATTGACAGGCCGTTTTCAAGGGTTTCTGACAAATCAGCAACCGAGTGCTGGGCTGATACATCATATTCAAAGCCTAATAAGGACCGGAATTCCCCGCGTATACCTAGGACTGCTCGGTATGATTTATGATGTAATCTGCTGCGTCGTGGGCCGCCTTCAACATTTCGTCTACCGATCAAGAGGTCGGCATTGTCGGTAGGCCCAAAGCCTCGGTTGGTGCAAATAATGTCGCGTTGTTGGTCGGATAGGAAAGGGTTGTCACAACTGATGAGATCTGTGTTAAAGAAATTTCCCGACGGGGCAATTTGAGCAATAGAGAGATCATCTGCAAACATGAAATCTGCGTATATTTCATCGCGCGGACTTAAGTCGTAGTGGGCAAATATTCCTGCTGTATAGCGTTCATCAGGACGTTGAAAGAAGTTATCGGGGGTAAAGTTGAACCGGGGGGCAGCTGGTAGTCCTGCCTGGCCAGATAAAGTTACTCTTTGAAACTCATTATCAGCATCCGGGTCAAGCGAAAACAAGAAGTTACTGGTATCAAATGCACCATTAGTAAACAATCCACGTGCTGAAATAAGGGAGCCGCGACATGTTATTGGACCTCCACTTTGCAGGCCATTGATTAAAAAACAGCCAGAAAAATCCCTGGCGTCCTGGCGGATTTCTTTGGCGCTTCGGTACCCGAGGTAAGTGGTAATATTGCCCTTACCATTTTTAAAATTATGCCCGTAGACTAATGTAAAATCTTTAGTAGCGCCGTCTAGCTGGTTTTCTACCATGGGTGCGGATAAATTGTCAGATGTTTCAAGTATCGATCTGAAAAATTGATTATCATTGTTATGTTGGTAAGCGCCAATTTGCGCATCGAGCCTTATACCTTCAAAATCGCGTTCCATTTGAAAATTAACGACGCCAGCAAGGGCATCAGAGCCGTAAACGGCTCCGGCTCCACCTGTTAAAACATCGATGTTTTTAACCAAGGCGGCTGGGATTTGGTTGAGATCAGCTGCCACCTGATTGACCGTACCAGAAGCCATGCGGCGACCGTCAATAAGCACCAGAGTTCGTGAGGAGCCAAGCCCGCGTAAATTCGCTGTGGCTATGCCTGTAGCCCCATTTGAAATATTGGAGCCTTGACCAGCAAATACTTGAGGCAATCCGTTGATTAAATCCTCAATCCGGGTAACGCCGCGTGTTGCAATATCTTCATTGGTTAATGATGTGATTGGGCTGCTGGCCAGAAGATTAGTTTGCTTGATCCGTGTACCGGTAACAATGATTTCTTTAGCAACCTGTCCATTGGCATAACTACCTGAGCACAGAGCGAGCCCTATCATAGCAAAACCAGCGCTTGCTGAACGTGTTAAATGTTTCCCCGTATTTTTCGACAAAGCAACTATCCTTTAATTTTTTCTCAAACCATCTTTCTTAAATGCAGTGCCCGCCTATTCTAGGAACTTGTACATTCCGATAGAATTACGTTCGACAAATAACATTAATTTCGCGATTAACTACGTGTTCATCGACGAATGTTCATATATTTGCGACAAACAGCGCAGTTTAATCCATGCCTTTGTTTTAATAGGTATTATGACATAAACATGGTATGTACCATACAGCATAACATAATCAAAACGAGATAAACTAGTGAGCCTAAAAAGCTTTGTAAATAGATATATAAGCGCAGAAGCAAAAGTGATGGCTGTGTTTACGGCCATCTTCTGGTCTGTATCGCTGGTTACGCGCTATGTTTTGTTTGAGGGTTGGGACGGCGTGGCCGTTTTAGTGTCGGGTATTGTGGCCACAATCCTTTTATGGGTGATTTCATCACTGCTAAAAAACACACCACTTCTGATTATTTTGTTGTTTGGACCTTTCATAGCAGTTTTTGTGGAAATAGTGCATTGGGAGCTCATATCACTTAGTTTCAATGGTCAATTTTCCTGGCAATTGGATCTCTTTGATGCGCGTAGATATGCAGTAGGTGTATATATGTGGTCGCTGTTTTATCTGGTGTTGTTGTTGGGTTATTTCGCGATCTTTAACTATTTCCGCTTTATGCGAGAGGCTGAGCTCAGTAGCGAAGCTCGCGTTCATGCCCATAATGCCCACCTGGAAATGTTACGCTATCAAATCAACCCACATTTTTTGTTTAATACACTGAACTCGGTTTCAACATTGGTACTTGATAACGAAAACGAGCGTGCAGAACAAATGATCGAAAACCTGAGTAATTTTCTGCGCTTTTCTTTGGAAAACACGCCAGACGTAAAAATTTCTCTCGAAGCGGAAATTGGTATTATAAAAGAATATTTAAACATAGAGGAAACTCGCTTTTCTGAAAAGTTGAAGGCAGAATTTAATATTGATTCCGATACACTTGATTTGCTGGTACCAAGTTTGATTTTACAGCCCGCCATAGAAAACACAATTAAGCATGCCGTAGCACTCATGAAAAATAATGGTAAAATTATGATTTCATCAGCGATTATTAAACAAAAACTCGTTCTGAGTGTGTCGGATAATGGGCCGGGATTTGATACGACCCAACCGATGAACGGCATCGGCTTGGCCAATATGCGTGATCGCCTGTCGACAATTTACGGCGGCGCGGCAAATTTGGAAATCACCAGCAAGAGTGGTCAAGGTGTCAAAGTAAGCATGACTATACCTATAGAAAGAACCTAATATGATAAAAGTATTAATCGTCGACGATGAGGCTCTGGCCATTCGTCGTCTCGAAATAAAGCTAGCACGTTACACGGATGTAGACATTGTTGGCACAGCTAGAGACGGAGATGCTGCGGTTGCTGCGCTTACCAATTTATCACCCGATATGGTTCTATTGGACATCAATATGCCCGGCATGGACGGACTTGACGTGGCTGATTATGCATCGGCATTAAATATAGATGTTATCTTTGTTACAGCTTTCAACCAATTTGCCGTGCAAGCGTTCGAGCGTAATGCATTGGACTATCTTCTTAAGCCGGTAAATAATGACAGGTTAGGGCAGGCGCTAGACCGCTATCGACAACGTCAAAAACGCAGCACAGCTTTGGACAAGGTTGGGGAATTGAATTCCGTTTTAGCGCAATTGCGGGCACAGAGCTTGGAAAATGTACCGTCCAAACCGGATTCAGGCTTATGGATCAAAGATAGAGGTCGCAACCGTAAAATCTCTTTGGAATCCATAGAATGGGTCGAAGCGTCTCGGGATTATGTAACCGTACATATGGTGGACGACCGCAGTCATTTTGTTCGCGATACTATGCACCATTTTGAAGCCATGTTGGACACGGCTTTATTTCAGCGCATACACCGCTCTACCATTATCAATATTCTAAAGGTTAAAGAGGTAAATATGCGCAAAGGTGTACAATATTTGCTGCTGCAAGGCGGTGCGGAATTACGCGTTGGTCGGGCATATAAAGTGCAAACCAGCCTTCGTCTCAAAGAGATATTTATTAACACGTGATACAATGCGCATGATATTCTCTTTGCAGAGAGTACGGTAAGATTAATGCCACACCATATTTAGCACAAGGTTGGGTATAGCGCCGGCGTTTCTATGGGCTTTTCTATGTGCTTTGCGTAAAACGCCGCTTGACGTTAGGGAATTAGGCGTTTATGTCCCGCAAACTTGTTTTCAGGGCTAGTATAACTGTGCTCGGATATACGAACCTAATACTATTAAAGAATAATAATAAAGAATACTAAAGGACTTTGTCATGGCACGTCGTTGCGATCTTATGGGTACAGGCCCAATGAGCGGAAATAATGTTTCTCACTCTAAAGTGCGGACTAGACGCCGTTTTGAGCCAAATTTGTGCAATGTCACTTTGGCATCCGATGTTTTGGGTCAAAAGTTTAAATTGCGCGTAACCGCTGCATCTTTGCGTACAGTTGATTTTAAGGGTGGCCTCGATGGTTTCCTTATGAATACTAAAAACGCAAAATTAACCGACAAAGCCAAAAAAATTAAACGTGCTTTGGTCAAAAAGTCTGAAGAAGTTGAAGCCGCAGAAGCCGCTTAATAAGCAAATTTAGCTTTTTACCTGTGCTTTCGCGTTTCTTTCATTACATCTATTTGAATTTCATGTGCGTAGACGCATGCTTATTACACACATCAAGTATTTTAACATCAAATACCCATGCATATTAAATGCTCTCGCTTGTCCTGCCGTTAGAATCCCCCTATATTGCGTGCAAAAGGAAGACTATGCACATAATTGGGATTATCATCGCCGTCGCCACCGCTATCTTTTGGGTGAGTAGGGCTGCTCGCGGTGTTAATGAAGTGACGAAAGCGGCCAATACTTTGCGTAATATGCCGCGCCGTATGCGGTTTACAAGCAAGGCCAGTAAGCGCGGCATAGATTTAATCGACAACCCTATGGAAGCCGCAACCGTGCTTATGGTCAGCGCTGCTAAATTGTCCGAATATGCAAATGAACATGAAGGTTTGATCAGCGGCGCATCCACCAGCCGCATTATTGCCACGCTGAAGTCCTATATGAAAATCTCTGCGGTTGAAGCGGACGAGCTTTTAACCCAAATGCGCTGGGCGGTGAAAGATTTATCGCAACCTGATACAACTTTGATGCCTATGACCAATATATTGTCCAAGGCAATTAACCGCGCGGAGGCAGATGATTTGTCAGATATGCTAAGAAAAATATCTCATGCAGACGGAGAGCCAAATGATGAACAACGCGCCTTTATTGAGAAAGTGCGCGAAAGATTGGGGTTAGGGGTATGATGATGGGGCGTAAATTTTTACCGCTTATATTTGGCATATTCTTAATAGGCTGTACCGATAGTGCAACCCAATTACCTAGCTTCCAGTTGCCAGAACCAGTATCTAATAATGCCGTTGCTTATCACGCTGGGACACAGACGGTGTATAGTTTTACCGGTTTGGGTGCGGGCAAGACTTGGCGGGATGTCACTGCTGCGGCTTATGCTTGTGATTTAGCGAAAAATACTTGCGAAACTATTGCGCCACTACCGGACGGTATTGGGCGGTTGGCTTCTACGGCGCAGGTCATTGGTGATACTATCTATGTACTCGGCGGCTATACGGTTGCAGAAGATGGGTCGGAGATTTCCATGCCGGAAGTTTGGGCTTATGATGTAAAAGCGCAAACCTACAGCCGCGCAGCCGATATGCCTGTGCCTGTGGATGATAGCGTATCCCTTACTTACCAAGACCGTTATATTTATCTGGTCTCGGGCTGGCACAAGGATGATAATGTCGTCAATGTCCAGATATACGACACTCAGAACGATATATGGACACCCGCTACAGATTGGCCCGGCGCGCCCGTATTTGGCCATGCAGGCGGTATTGTAAAGGACGTTATGGTGATTTGCGATGGCGTACAGATTGTGCCGCCTAAATCATCGGACGCGCGGCGGACTTTTGAGGATATTAATGCGTGTTGGCGCGGTGATATTGACGGTGCTGACCCCGCAGTGATTGCATGGCGTAAATTACCGCAATTACCAGACAAAGGTAATTACCGAATGGCGGCAACAGGATGGCCAGAAGCCAATATGATTATATTCGCGGGAGGATCTGATAATCCGTATAATTATAACGGAATAGGGTATGATAAAGTACCAAGCAGCCCTAGCGCACATGTGTGGGGCTATGATATTAGTGCTGATAAATATACCGTATTTGCAGACAAAAATGTCGCCACGATGGATCACCGTGCACTTGTGCATTTGGGTGGTAGAAAATTCATGACTGTTGGCGGTATGTTAGAAAACCAAACCGTTACGGGTCAAACCCATAGTTTTGTGATTAAACCTTAGTTGTTATTTAGGCGAAGTTAAGACCAGCTACCGCTGCTGCTTGCCACTTTTAATTACTAGAGGGCGAGATCATATTTAACAGCCCGCGCGCCGAATTTTGGTCAAATTTAAAGCGGAATTTCAGATAAGCACCTTTTTGGCTGTATTCGGCGGCAGAGAAATCGCGGTCTACATACCCTTTGACATTATAACCTAAGCTCAGCCATACATTATCCGCGGGCGAGACACCTATGGACGGACCGTAAGAATAGCTAAGGCTATCAGTGCCATGTCCGTACAGCACAGAGCCTTGCAGCCCAATATCAATACGTTCGGTGATATCAAGTCGGGTTTCTGCGCCCGCAAGATGTGAGAAACTGCTATAACTGGCACCCTCAAATTTGGTTTTCACATGTTTCACGCCGTAATGCCCGGCCAATTGCCAGCGTTCATTTATCATCGTATTGGCCGTCAAATTATTGACGATTTTAGTTGTCTTGGTACCGGATAAGCTATCGTCAAGGCCGATGTCCAAACGATTTAAGACTACTAATTTATCATTGTTGCGAGGACGCCATGCGGTGCCAATGCGTCCGTCAATGCGTGTTGATTTGCCGGATAACCCACTTGTAGAACTGCCAGTCGTAGAACTGCCAGTCGTATCGCCTGTAGGGGTTATTGTTGGACTATTGGTGGAGATTATGTCCTGATTTCTGAAATTTGCGCGTACGGCCCCCGCAAAGGAAAGCTTTTCGGACAATTCGCGGGCCGCCGCCACACTTGCGATTACGGATTCTGAAGATACGGCATCACGCACTTCGATACGGGTCGATACGCTGGTGTTTTCGGTACGGTATCCAAGACCCGCATAGCCTGCGAGATAGGATTCGTTGACTTCGAGGCTTGATATGGCAGCATCCGGTGCGACGGTTTCGATGACATCACCGCCGCCAAAAATGCGCCTATTGGTCATGCCGAAAGATGTGCTCCATTTTGGTGTTAATTGGATTTGTTGATCAAGGCCAATAGTTGCGCCCAGGCGCCTACCGCTATCGGAGGTAATCATATCGGTGCCTGCGGATAGCTCCGTGCCAGCCCAAGGCTTATAATTAACACCAATGGATGTATTTTGCCCCTTACCATTGCTGCCGTTAAGAATATCATGGCTAATTTGTACACTGGCCTTGTCGGTAATGGTTTTTTCCATGGATAAGCGGGTACGCTGAGGGAAGTCTCCAACATCGCTTTTACCGCTCAGAGGTTGCTCATGGCTCGCCTGGAAGGTCATACCGTGCTTTGGCAGGGTGAAACGTGCGCTGAGGAGGGCAAGGATAGAATCCTTGTCATTTCCGCCTGTGTTTTTGTCATTAACCGAGCGAAGACCGACCGAACCAGATATTTTTTCGCTTTCCTGATTAACGCTTACTTCTGAAAGTGTGCGCGAATTACCCGTGCCCAAATTGTCTTCTTTGTATAGGCTGGCAACGATGTTTCGGCTGCCTCGACGACCAGTTTTCTCATCGACAATTTCACCGAACTTATAGTCCACATTTGCCCCATAGCGCCGTACATCGCTTGTGGACGTGCTGCGTTGACGCAGGCCGTATCCAGCCTCTTCAGAGCGCACATAGGCGCCTATATTGAGTTTTTCACTGGTATGGTTGACCTCTGCTAAAAAAGCATTTGCAGATTGATAATCATCATCAGAACTTTGCTTTGTGCGGGTTGTGGCAAATTCACCGCGCAACACAGTGCCTGCCCCCAACTGCGCAATAATTTCTGCGCCGATCATATCGGACTTGCCGCCAGACTGGTTGCCGTTACCGCCTTCATGAACAAAGGTGGAGCCTATTTGCACACGGCCATCCATTATTTGTTTTTGGATACGTCCACCATAAGACAAATTACGTTCAGAATCGCTAGATGTCTCGTAATCAACCACGATCACATTGGGGTTAAACCCGCTATCAGATACATCCACAGGCAAGCGGAATATAAGCTCACCGGTTAAATTATCCAAAGTGTAATCGAGATGTCGGATCAATTTCCGGCTGTCCAAAATGGCATCAGCCCGAACCCGGTCGCGGGTCTCGATGGTGATGGTTTCCGAGTTTGCAAGAATGTGTGTATTGGATAATTGGTACGGGCCGCTAGTGCCGTCCGCAGCTATTTCGTCTTTGGCAAAGCCCTGATTTGTCTCGGCGCCGTAGCCAATTGCTTGAAAGCTTTCGCCGATATATTCCGATTTTACCCCCGATAAATGGCGGTTATAGCGGGTCAATTTACCTTCGGTAATGTTGGTGTTAAAATCGCCGAACATGGCATAGAAGCTCTTTTTTTCTAACTTGATATAGACGGGATATCGGCTTGCAGCTTCGATAGACGTGTAGGAACGGTCACCGTATAGCGTGTAATAAGCGTTAGGATCGATCTCTGTCCTAAAGTCGCTATCGCGGTTGCCGCGCCTCTTGTCCGTGTCTACGGCGAGCGTTAAAAGCCAGTCGCCTTTAATGAGGCCTTTGGCAAAGAAAGCCACGCGGCCATCCGTGTGTAAATCGTCCTTAGCACCGGCCAATAGCGCCACGGATTTATTTTCGAGGCTGTTATAGGCGGCGCTGCCTTCTGCTAAACCGACAATAATCCAATCGCGTTTTTCCGGCTCCAGATACATAAATAGCTCGAGTTTTCGGCCATTATCCAAGGTAACTACGATCGTAACTTTGCCCGTTTGCAATGTCGGCTCCAGCTCAATACGAGCAATGCCGTCGACACCAGCAACGACGTTCGCTCTAGCAGAATCTGGAGATAATAACGCCTCATCGCCCTCAAGCCGTGATTTATTGTACAACCTGTAGGGGGCGGGAATGTCTATTTGAGCAATTCGCCCTGCATGGACTGCTCTTCCTGTCTCGTCTTCCAGCCTAACCGCCAATATTGGCGTCGTTCGCCCATCTGCGACCAGAATCGATTGATCAGGCAAGGGAATTGCCCGCGCGATGTTTTTAGCGAAATGAATGTTGCGCTTCAGGATCGGTTCAACCCCGCCTGAACTGTCATTTATGATAGCCTCGAACCTATTGTCCCCTTCAAGGATATCTACACCCCGCCACCGGCTCATCATGACGGTGCGCGCCGCATTGCTATCTCGGGCCTCAAAATTAACCTGTGGTACTTTCGTGCCGTTGAGCATGAGTGTAATTTTTTGACCGGGCGCATGTTTAATACCAATGTTAACGGAAGGCGTAGACGGGGTGCGGACGGGGCTGGGATATACCCAATCAGGTTCTGGTGTTTGGTCGTCCAACCACTCTTGGTTATAATCTTTGTATTCGGTTTGGTCGTTAAATACGGCCTCAGCTTGTTCTACCTTGCCTGTACCGTTATTTTTAAGATAAAAATTGGCTCGCCAGATGCCCCCGCCTTGAATTTCTATGAACTTGGAGTTTGGTTTTCCCGCGTAGCGTGTGCTTTGCTCGCACATCATAACCTCATAGCCGTCAGGGAGGGTTTCCTCGTCAATTTGCACGACATGAGTGCCGACTTTAATACCGCCAAAATTGTACAGACCATCCTCATCCGTAATCGCATATGCGCCGGTTTCCATATACAAACGCACGCCCTTTACGCCTGTGCCCTTAGAGATTTTTCTTGCCCCGCTTTCATCGTTGACGCAGGCATTTTCTGCAATGCGCCCGATTAATGTGCTTGTGGTGCGCAGTAAGTCTTCTCGCAATATTATGCTTGCTCGTGCAATATTTGAAATATTATCGCCGTTGCCGTCGACAGCGACAACGGAGTTTATAGCTTCGCTAGCCCCTGTTCCTATGCCGGCTCCTGCGCCAATTTCCAAGACATAGGTGAGCGTGAGCGCTTCGCCTGCGCGCAAAATACCGGGACGGTATATGAGATTTCTACCGCTCGCGGATATTTCTGGGTCTGTTGTGGCTTGCTTGTCAATCCTGCTAGAGCCCTTAACATATCTAAATCCGCGCGGCAAAGTATCGACCATAATCAGGGGCGCACCAGCATGGCCACGGTTCTCTATTGTGACCGTATAGGGTATGAAATCACCAACATCACCGCTGCGTATTTCCGACGATTTAGAAATGACAAAGTCCGTTTCAGCGTCCAGGGGAATGTCAAAATTTAAGGGCCCAGAGCCGTTCAAGGTAAAATTACGACCGTAGGACGCATCATTTTCGATGACAAATGGTGCATTTGTAAGGCTGACAAAGTCGGCAGTGCTTAAAGATGAGGCAAATGAGAAGCCCTCGGGTGGCTCTACACGCACATAATACTCGCCGAGTGCAACAAGCGGAAACCGAAATTCGCCGGGCCTGATATCATAAGCAAAACCGCTCGCATCGGTGGTATCTTGACCTGTGAGGACACTATTTGGATATTCGAAAATGCCATCGACGCCATACACAATTGCAGGTTGGTTGGTGGCTGCATTTATGAGGGTTACACGAACATTGTCGACAAAATCACCGGTAACCCCGTTAAAAACACGGCCATACGGGTCAACCAAGGCCGTATCTATTGAAACTTCCGTGCTGTCGAAACTATCAGTATAAGTTGTCGTTAAGATTGTATCTTGAATTGTCGTTAGGAATTTGTCATTAATAGGGGTCGGATCTCGGGTAGATGGTATCCAAGCCCAAAATTCACCTGTATCTGGGCCGGATTCGTACAATCTAAGACAAACTTCGTCGCCTTCAGAGGTGATAATGGTGGTGATGACGGTTTCAATCCTGTTTGGATCGCCGTTTTGCCCTAAATCGCGCACACGTATGAAAATAAGTTCGCCGCTAAAATATGTACTCGTCGGAATTAGAGCTATTGGGCTGTTAAAGTTTGTGGGCTTTCCAACTACTTGCTCTGGGGCTGGAATAGCGAAAAACGGGCCTGAAACATGAGCTGTAGACGCAAAATCCGATCCATTTATCTGTACATTAATAGCATCGGGCGCATTGGGGGAGTATTTAAAAAATTGTATGGTAGATTCGGTGCGCGCGGCTTCAATTACAAAAACCGCCTGGTTTGTGAGCACAGTCGTATGCCCACCGCCGGGTTCATCATACCCAACGGAAGCAACATTGGTAACTGTCTGCCCAAGAGTTGAAGCCTGAACTAAACTACTTTGAAAAGCAGTTAGTCCAAAGGCCACAACTATCAGGCATCTTACCCACGATAAGACCCACTTATTCACCATCTTGTCCTACATTTCGCCCGTGTCACCAAACGGGTTACGTTTGGTGCCGAGCTTTTATGAAATGCTTTTTGTAATTATCTGCGGCAATGAATTGCCGCAGAAGTTAAATTGTACCTGGCCTAATGCATCCTACTGCACTAATGCCCGGATCGTAATTGTACCCGTAGAACCAGCGGTTAAAGTAGCGCCGGTTAAGCTGACAGTACAAACACTGCCCGTGCAATCCGTATTGGTTGCAGGTTGTGTGAAAGT
>JAJFFM010000112.1 GCA_021776675.1 Robiginitomaculum sp. | reverse complement strand
AGCAATACTATTAAAAGCAGTCTCGCCGCGTGCTTCTTGTACGAACAAATTGAACACGTCAAAAGCTTCGTTTTCAACACCAATTGTAAACAAGTGATTGTCCATACGGTAATCAGCTTTGGCCTTAAAAGTTGTCAACGTGTAATACAACTTATTGGCATGACGACTGTCATCAGCGCCGAGATAAACCGTTGTATTTGTCCGAGTGTCTCCACCACCACCAACATTTCGAATTTGAACCTCACCGAAGCCTTCTAGCCCAGCAACTGGAATTTGACGATTGTCTAGATCAAGATATGAAATACTAAGCTCTGTTGAAAGGTTTTCATTCCAATCTGAATACAAAGAACCTGCATAAGATTTTAGCTCAGCACCACGTTCGTAGAAGTGATTGCCATCCGCAAGGCGAGTTGAACCAGAATCTGACTGAGATATGTTGAAACCGTCATTGTAATTATATGTAAACGCAGCACGATGTTGATCGTTAATGTTCCAGTCAATTTTGACCAAAAGCTTTTCATCCGCATTATCTGCAGTGTCCGGCAATCCACCAGAAACATACCCATATTGATCTGTAGCGATTCTGATAATTTCATCATAATTTGCTTGCGAGACATTTGAATTTTCAAGCGCCCCTGTAAATATATTTGAGCCTTCTAATTTTTCATACGCAACAAAAGCAAATAATTTATCTTTAATAATCGGGAAACCAGCATTACCACCGTAACGTTTTTCGCCAAAACCTTCTGGCTTATCGCCGCGAAAGCTTTTGCTCGTGTAGTCAAAGAAAACCCCGCCGTAAATTTCGTTCTTACCGGATTTGGTAACTGCGTTAATATTACAAGCCGTAAAGCCACCGTATTCAACGTCCATCGGTGCGAGTTCAACAGCAACCTGCTCAATCGCATCGAATGAGAAAGGAATACGTTCTGTTGGATAACCATTTGAGTTTAGACCAAAATTATCATTCATCCGAACGCCGTCAACAGTCAGTGAATTAAAGCGCGGGTTTGCCCCAGCACACTGAATGGCATCATTGAAGCTATCATCAATATAAACTCGTGGATCCATTTTGATGATGTCTTTGATATCGCGGTTAGCTGAGGGCATATTTTGCAAATCGCTGAGATTGAAAACTGCGCTTGGTCCAGTTGCAACATTGGCAAGAACTGTGCGTTGTCCAACAACTATAATTTCATCTGACGGAGTAGAAATTGAGCTCAGGTCAAAATTGAATGTTGCTGTCTTACCCAAAGTAAGAGCTACACCTTCAACCCGTTCGCCTTGATAACCATCACCTGTTATCGATAGGTCATAAAGACCACTAATATTCAAGTTCCGAGCACTGAACTGTCCCTGCGCATTGGTTTGTACTGTACGTGCATAACCTGTAGCAGTATTAACAATGCTTACCGAAGCATTGTTAATCGGCGCGCCAGCTTCCGTTGTTACTGTGCCGCGAATATCTGATGTAGTGGTCTGTGCATATGCAGAAGTAGACATTGCCATAGCGAGTGCGATGGTAGATGCACCGAGCATACCCGCAAGGACTGTTGATTTCGTTAGTTTGTTCATTTGAGAACCCCTCGTTTAAAATTAGCTTGTTTTAAATTAGCCTGTTTAAATAAAAATGCGCGCCTCGTAAAACGCGCGTATGCCTTCATAGTGTCTTTATTACGAAAAATTTACAATAGCTTTTCTAGTTTTTTGTTTACTGAGAGTTAACTATTTGCCAACTGTGATATTTATGCCATTAATTGCATATAATAAATATAAGAACGGGACCAAACATGACAAATATAACGCGGCGCGGGGCATTATTTACGGGAATTTCTTTGGTTGGCGCTTCTGCGGCAGCTTGCTCGGATGGCAAATCTATTGATTTTCCAGTGAGTTTCAACCATGGGGTGGCCAGCGGCGACCCAGGCGCGGATAGAATGGTCATCTGGACGCGAATCAGTCCAGAGACATCCAAAGCTGATAATGGCGCTATTCCTGAGACATCTATTTCGGTGATATGGGAAATGTCTACGGATAAAGAGTTTCGCAAAAATAAGCGCAAAGGTAAAACCGCTACAGATGCGGGCCGAGACCACACGGTCAAAGTTGACGTGACTGGCTTGAAGGCAGGGAAGACATATTATTACCGTTTCACGGTCGGTAAAACAATATCACCTATTGGACGGACAAAAACCCTTCCCGCAGGCCCCATTGATCAAGCACGGTTTGCAGTGGTTTCCTGTTCTCATTTCGGATTTGGTTATTTCAATGTATATTCGGAAATCGCTAAACATGACCATTTTGATGCAGTGCTCCACCTAGGTGATTATTATTACGAATATGGTCGCGGCGGCTATGGCAGTAAAGTCGGCGAGAAATTAGGCCGTTTGTTTGAGCCAGCCCATGAAATCCTAACTTTAGCAGATTACCGCACCCGCCACGGCCAATACAAAAAGGATAGCGCGAGCCAAGCCGTCCATGCCGCACATCCCTTTATTTGCATTTGGGATGACCACGAAACGGCCAATGATTCGTGGAAGACAGGTGCAGAAAATCACAATATTGAGGACGGGGATTGGGACCAACGTCGCGCCAATGCTATGAAAGCCTATTATGAGTGGATGCCTGTGCGTGATCCTGAACCGGGTCGGGCCAAAGAGGCTTTGTTTCGTAGCTATTCATTCGGCGATTTACTGACCTTATGTGCCATAGAAACCCGCCTAACGGCACGTACACGCCCATTGGATTATTCAAAATATGTAGCTGACTTCCAATCACGTGAAGGCGTTGGTAATTTTGTCCAAAATATTTTGGGTGACCCTACGCGTGAACTGCTCGGTGCGGAACAATCCGCCTATATTGGCAAAGCGTTGAAAACATCAAAAACTGCAAACCAACCTTGGCGGCTCATTGCCAATCAGGTCATTATGGCGCGCACAGCTTCACCAGATTTAACCGACTATAAAGATGCAGATTTCCTCAAAGATATCGAAAAACTGTTTCCGCAAATTCATGATTATGTGGCGTTATCGCCTCTTGGCCTGCCGCTTAATCTGGATGCTTGGGACGGATACCCTGCTGCGCGCGAAAGGTTTTACGCGACGGCTCAAGAGCAAGGGGCTACAGATTTGATTGTCCTAACCGGTGACACCCATGAATGTTGGGCCAACAAGCTAGAGACGGCGGCTGGCACTGCGATGGGTGTAGAGCTTGGCACAACTAGCGTCACTTCGCCGGGGACAGGCATGTATTTCGGTGACGCGGCCTCTGATTTTTCAGCCAAATTAAATGCCAAAAATGATGATGTAATCTACCACAACCTAGACCACCACGGCTATATTGATCTGACCTTAAACCGAGATGCCGGCCAAGCAAATTTCGTCAGCATAGATACGATTTACAAGACGGACTATAAGGCATTTACCAGCAAGAGCTTCAAGATTGAAAAGCAGAATGGTTCGTTGAATTTGAAGGACGCAGGGTAAACACTGCCTTTTTGCTGGTTCACTTCTGGCTCATTTTTAGCGCATTTTTGGTTTAACTACCTCAAACTCGACCATACTCTCTGCCATACTCAAGCTCATTTCTTCGAGCGAGCGTGGTTCTATGCCGAGCTCTTCACGCAGGCGTTTATTGCTGACATTTTCTTTTTTACCTAGGCCGCGCTTTATCATGCGCACGGTTTTGTCGAACATAGCCATAATATGCACCATGAAATTTGGCAGCCTTTTTGTTGGCGTTTTATAACCTGCCTCATATAGGATTTTAGAAATATCCAACATCCACGCATAAGATTCTATAAGCAAGTAGCGCCGCCCTGCTGCTACGGGCATAATCATGGCACTATAATGGGCATCTGCGACATCACGCACATCTATGCAAGAAAAGCCAATTTCTGGACAGGCAGGCACATCACCCGCCAATAATTTACGCACCAATTCACCTGACGTGGAATAAGTGCCGTCTAGCAACGGCCCGAGAACAGCGCCAGGGTTAATAACGGATAATTGCATTTTTCCGGCTTCTGCAGTTTCCATGAAATCCCATGCGGCCCGTTCAGCTATGGTTTTACTTTTCAGGTAGGCACTAATATCACCCTCAATATTTGACCAGTCTTTCTCGTCGTAAACATAATCTGGTCCGTTTTCATTTCCGTAAGCAACGGCGGCCATAGACGAGGTCAACACCACACGTTTTACATTTGCCTTGGCTGCGAACCGAACTGCGCGCAGTGCGCCTTCGCGGGCTGGAATTATCAAATCATTTTCATCATCAGGGTCCGAGCTGGGGAACGGAGAAGCTACATGCTGGACGAATGTACAGCTTTTGACCGCATCGGCCCAACCATCATCGGACATCAAATCCAAAGTCACGAATGTTAAATCATCCGTTGGTGCTTTGGTGGCGATCGCTGCACGGACTTCATCTGCGCGGTTCGGGGAACGCAATGACCCGCGCACAGCATAGCCCTCGTTTAGCAAACGCACGATACAATGCTTGGCGATAAAACCCGAAGCGCCCGTAACTAGGACAATCTTCTTTTTAACGGGCATTTTTTTAATCGGTACTTTCTTAGCTGTTGTCTTTTTTACTGTTTTCTTTTTCACGGCCATGATTAGGCTCCCCATTTTTTTAAATTAAATACTTTTTGACATTTTATGTATATCTTGTCAATATGTCATATATTATGATGAATTTTGATTTGAACAATAAAACCGAACGCGTATTGGCCGCCAGTCTGAGCTGTTTTAAACAGTACGGCTTCAAACGCACCAATATGGAAGACATAGCCAAAGCCGCAGATATGTCGCGCCCCGCACTCTACCTATTGTTCAAAAATAAGACCGATATATTCCGCTCCCTCTCGGATGCATTCCACGCAAAAACTTTACATGCAGTTGACCAAGCATTGGCAGGAAATGCTCCTGTGCAGACGCGTATAAGCAACGCAGTTACCGCACGGATGACATCTCTTTATGCCCTAGCTCACGATTCGGCCCACGGCCCAGAATTATTTGATGTCAACCAAAGCACTTCGGGGGACATCAACGCCAAAGCGGATGATGATTTTCTCGGTAAGTTGACAGATACCTTAAAGTCTAGCCTGAGCTCAGGCGAGATTACGGGCGGCCCTGACGAAATGGCTGCGCGAGAATTAGCACAACTGCTGTTGGCCAGCGCTATCGGCCTTAAAACCTTTGCGTTTAGTGCAAATGACTATGAAATTCTCTTGGCAAAATCTGTTGGCACATTTTTCGAGGGCATGGTGCCAAAGTCAGAATAAACCAAAATAAATGCTGGCCTAATGGTGTGTTCTCCCACTAAGGTAAAGCATGAGAAATGAACCCACCCGCCTGAACGGAAAATATACCAAAATTGAAGCATGGGACAGCAAGACCGGAGCTTCCTTGTGTGTCTATTACAAAAAAGCATCAGACGAAGCAAAAGCCAAAGGTGTTATCCAGATTAATCACGGATTGGCGGAACACGCTGGCCGTTATGCGCGATTCGCCGAAGCCCTCGCACAAGCCGGATACCATGTTTATGCCCACGACCACAGAGGCCACGGCGCGACAACTGCTCCGGATTCTGCCCAAGGCGTTTTCAGTGCGAATAACGGTTCGGATTTAATCTTAAAAGATATCAATTTTGTAATGTGGAATATCCGTGCGTCACATCCAGACTTACCCATCATCATGTTCGGGCATTCTATGGGCGCTATGATTACATATAACTATCTCTTGCGCGGATTGCCGGAAGATGCGGACGCTTATGCTGTTTGGA
>JAJFFM010000111.1 GCA_021776675.1 Robiginitomaculum sp. | reverse complement strand
TGTGTCGCCAATCGGTAAAAGACATTTCGGAATTTCAGTTGTTAATGGGAGCAGGCGACTGCCTCTCCCGGCGCTTAAAATAATTGCTTTCATTGCTCTCTCTCCAGAGTATGTTTTTAGGCATCGGTAAAATGATTGGTGTGCCGCTTGGTTTGACTATCTCCCCCTATTACTCAGTTTCAACTCAAGCATAATCAACATTTAGTGATAGCTGCGTGTCAGCTCAGTTGATTAAGGCCCAATAATAGAGTTTTATAATTTTGGGTCAAGTATATTGGCAGGACTTCATTCGAGCAGCCAAGAACGTACATTTTTAACCGTTAAGTAAGCTTGCAATAATCGCCAAATATGAAAGAAAATGCAGAGCCATGTCCATACGGCAACAAGGACAAAGCCCCATATGCCTGCTTGAGGAAACACTGGTATGAATAGTATCGCCACCATGAAGATAAATGTATTCGGGTTTCGCCGTGCGGTAATAATACGCACGAAACTATCTATGGGGCGCCAAACATGAATGTGGAATTTGAACTTAAGAATGAACAAGCCTTCAACAACCCTGTCGACAAGATAGCCTGCTAAAATGGCTATTAAGCTCAGTATTAGCCACTCTGATAGAACAGGCGAAACAGAGCCCTGTGTGCCTTGTAGCCCGACAAACCAAGCCCAATACCAAAATGGAGGATGGATTAAATCTATCCCGTGATCATATATATTTCCCCATTTAGAATAACTCATTGTTGTACGAGCAAGCTTGCCGTCGACCGTATCAAGAAATGTCATGCCCCAACCGGCTACAAACCCTGCGGCCCATTGGCCTTGCCAAAAAAAGTACATGGCGACAATTGTTAAAATAAGGCTCAGTGTTGTGACCGTGTTGGGGGAGATTTTAAGCGCAGCACACATTCTCGTTACATGGAAGGCTGGCACTGGCCATATAAATTTGGTCACGAAGTCCGTGATACCTTTATAAGAACTATCAAATAACTTTTGCTCAATGACAGATATATCGTGCTCTTTGACGCTGAGCGCAAAGGGAGTTTCGCGCTTACGTAAGACTTCATTATATTCACCCGCTATCTCTATTGGGGTTTTCAGGGTGAAGTTTAAGGCCTGTAATGCGCTGTGATCATTTTTTGATATTGCAGATGTAATTTTCTGATCGTCAAGATTGGGGAGGGCGTTCACGGCAATAATTTTGCCAGTAACAACCAGCGCGGTCTGAGGTTGGTTGCGAAATGCCTTTGCTAGCTCCGCAGATAAAACCCACTCTGAGCCTATGTAAAATACACCCTGTTTTATACTATCTTTTGGGTCATCAATTTGATCGCTGCTTTGATTACTGCTTTCTGGCCTTACGCCGATCTTGGCGAAAGCACGGGTTTGCCATTCTTCAAGTGTCAGCCCCCATAATTTCCCTTCTACTGGCGTCAATAGTTTTAAGGTTAGCTCAGAACTACTCTGTTTGGATGTTGTCATTATTTATGCCCTTCAGCAGATTGCTTTAGCAATGATCGTTTTAACAGAGTTCTGGCAAACCAGATTGCCAATGCTGCGCTGAATAAATTGCCGAGTATGGCTGCCCAACCGGGGCCGGAATACCCTAGACGTGTGCTGAAGAAAATAAAACTGATAAGATAAATGCTGAGACCAGTTAAGCGCGCCCAAATAGCATTTTCCGGACGGCCAAACGCATAAAACAAGGGATAAATTGGGGCCACAATACCCGTTATAGCTGCGGCCAGAACCAGTAAAATAGATAAGTGCACTACATCTTCATATCCTGCGCCGTAAGCACTCGTGACAAGGCCCGGTCCGAACATTGCGACCAATAAGGAAAGCGCGATACCGCCGCCCAGGAGCACGCCCCCGGATTTTACGACTATTTTCCAGATATTAGCTTGCTCACCGCGGTGAATAATACGCGCAAACTCCGGGTAAATGACCTGATCGAGTAAGAGAATACCCCTTGAAAGAAGGTTGGCTATCTCTTCTGCTATTTTATAGACGGCGACATAGCCGGGGCCAAAAAACGGGGCCACTATAATGATTGGCAGGTGTGTTATGCCTGCTGCAAGTGTGGAATCTATATTACTCTTCCAGACAAATGCCCATAAACCTTTTCTTTTGTATCTTAACGAAGGCCAGCGGGCGAATACGACTGCTGCAAGATTTCGTTTCCTAAGCTCAAAATAAGCCAATAAAGGCAAAGCGATCTTCCCCAATAAAGATGACAAAAACCAAGCCGCTATATAGCCCTCTATGCCGCTATGCATTGCAAATGCGGTAAGTGTGCCAGCTAGCCTCACAGCGGGCATGATGAGTGCCCGTGCTGCTAAAACGTTAAATTTATTGAACAGGCGAAAAATACCGATTGCTGCGCCCTGTTGAGAGGCAAATATTAAAACGCAATATATATAGACATAAGGGCTTATATGAATGGCGTCAAATTCAAGCCCATTACCCCCATTAGAAGGCATGTTAGTAGCGAAAAACACGATCAAAGCAAATAGCCCTGTGGCCGCGATGAAAGCGGCCAGAGCCGAAATAAAATCAAGAGCTATGCTGAATTGAATTAATTTTGTAAGTTCGCGCGGGTCATTATTGCTAACATCTTTTGTTCCAAAGCGAATGAGTGTTTGCCAGGATTGAAATGTGGCAACTTCCGCAAAGAACAGCATATAGCCGTGTAAAAACAGGACAATACCAAGTTCAGCTTTGCTAAGCCCTCTGGCCGCAATAATAAGCGTGATAAATCCGATGGCTGATCCCAAAGCCTTAGCGATAAACATAAGTTTCGCATTCGAGACAAGGCGTGTTCCCACGCTGCCGTCCATAGAGACGGATAGGTTTTCGTCATTATTGCTAAAGGTTTCTGACATCGTCCCAGATATAGTGTTTTCTTCTTAACTGTCTATGTACAAGGCATCATATAATCGTGGAGTGAGGTGAAAATAATGGTGGCCGCACCGGGATTTGAACCAGGGACACACGGATTTTCAATCCGTTGCTCTACCAACTGAGCTATGCGGCCATCTTTCGTTTTGCATCCGTAATATGTAATGTGAAATGCACCAACGAAGCGGGCTTATAGGCAACTGACAAACATATGTCTATGGGGAAATATTCAAGTTTTGTAATTATTTGGGCAAAAATGGGTGCGCGCAATTAACCTGCGACACAATAGCTAATATTTTTACTTTGCTATTGCGAATAATTCGCATATACAGCGGCTATGACAGATAAAACTAATCCAAGAAAAAGCATGGTAACCACTCTTTTTGATTTGGAAGTACATAGGCCTGCACGGATTTTCGGTTTTAACACACAAGAAGATAGTGACCAAACCAGGCTGCGCGAGATCGGCTTTGCTGAAGGTGATCTTGTTGAAATACTCCATGTTGGGTTATTTGGCCGTTCGCCGTTGAATATAAAATTGCACGGTACCGCAATTGCTATGCGCCCCAATGAAGCCAAGATGATTAGTGTGATACCTGCAGACTTACATAGGGATATGGAGGGCCAAATAAGTGAGGATGTCTGTGATATTCACGGCTTACCGACCAGTTTAGAAAAACCGTGCTGTGGGGCCTGTGGGTCTTCAGAAAGTGGATCTTCAGAAAGTGGGTCTTCAGAAAATGGGCAAGCAACCTAATGACAAACCAAACACCGATTACAATAGCTCTATTGGGAGCGCCCAATTGCGGTAAATCATCTTTGTTCAATGCGCTGACGGGTGGTAAGGCGAAAATAGCCAACTATCCAGGTGTTACCGTTGAATATGCAGTTGGTAATTTCGAGACGAGTTCAGGACAAAATATAAGGCTCATGGATTTACCGGGAATTTACGGTGATTGCGGCCACAGCGCAGATGAGCGCGTTACCCTTGATGCTATCCATGGCCGTCTCGAGGGCGAACAGGTACCCGAAGCATTGGTCGTTGTTATGGATGCGGCGCAAATTCGCACACATTTACATAATGTTTTGCAGGCGAAAAACTACGGTTTACCGATGATAGTTGTTCTCAACATGATGGATATGGCGGCGCGCGACGGCGTCGAAATCGATTTGCCGCAAATAGAAAAAGAAATTGGCGTACCTGTGATCCCTTGTGTGGCTGTGCGTACTGCTGGGCGGCAAGCCTTGGTCGATAAACTTAACCACTGGGGTCAAGACATTGCAGATGGTAACGCCACGGTACCTAAGTCCGACGGTGACGATTTACGAATTTTGCAAAAAAATGCGCGGGCGATTACCCGTGCCAATGTGTCTTCCCCGCCCGCACATAATATTACAACACGCATAGATAATGTTGTCTTGCACCCGATTGCCGGTCCAATAATTTTACTGGCGATTTTGTTTGTCATGTTCCAAGCCGTTTATGCGTGGTCTGCACCGTTTATTGGCATGTTAGAAAATTTGACCGCCTATGTGGGTGCATTTGTCGGGTCGTTCCTTGGGGAAGGATGGTTTAAATCATTATTGGTCAATGGTGTTATTGATGGGGTAGGGGCTGTTATTGTGTTCTTACCGCAAATCATTATATTATTTATGTTTATTTTGGCGCTGGAAAGCTCTGGCTATATGACCCGTGCCGCATTTCTTATTGATACGCTTATGGCCAAAGTTGGGCTTAATGGTCGTGCATTTATCCCGCTTCTATCTAGTTTTGCATGCGCTATTCCCGGAATTATGGCGGCGCGCTCTATAGAAAACGAACGTGATAGATTGACCACAATTATGATAGCGCCGCTCATGACCTGTTCGGCCCGTTGGCCCGTTTATTTCTTGCTTGTGGGAGCTTTTATTCCTGCCGCTAATGTCGGGATATTTAATGTGCGCGGCCTGATTATGTTTGGCTTGGTTATTACCGGTATTGTATTCGCGTTCTTGGCAGCGTTCGTCTTAAAAATGACCTTACTTAAAGGCACACAGTCGTCATTACTCCTTGAAATGCCGAGCTATAAAGTCCCGTCTCTTAAAGGCTATTTGCTTGGTTTGTGGCAACGGGCGATGATATTCATCAAACGGGCAGGGCGGATTATTCTTCCAGCCTCAATCATTATCTGGTTTCTGACTACTTATCCGAACAATGACGGGGTTATCCGAAACAGTTTCGCTGGCATGTTAGGGAGGGGGCTAGAGCCAATATTTGCGCCTATCGGATTTAACCTAGAGATGATTATAGCCCTTATTCCGGCAATGGCAGCGCGTGAAATCGCTGTGTCGTCGCTTGAGATTACATACGGTATTGAAGCTAATGGCAGTGCAGATGCTATTCAGTCCGCTATTGCAATGGATTGGACCATGCCTATGGGTTTGGCTTTCATAGCATGGTTCATATTTGCACCGCAGTGTTTCTCGACATTGGCCATTACCCGCAAGGAAACCAATAGCTGGAAATGGCCTTTGATTATGTTCGGATATTTGTTTGCTTTGGCCTATATTGCAGCGGGTCTAACATTTTGGGGCGCAAATGCTCTTGGGTATTAATATGTGGGTTTTGATTAGACTTGTTAAATTATTGTTGGCAATATGCTAAAAATTACCTATATATTAGTAAATACTAATATAAAATAGGCGTTATACTTATGACACAATCCAAAAAACTAGATGGTAAAGTATCTGTTTGCATGCAGGTCTTTCCCGAACAGATTGATTTTATTAAACAATCTGGTTTCAAAACCATCATTAATAACCGTCCAGATATGGAAAAACCTGATCAACCATTTGCTTGTGATATTGAAAAATTAGCCCAAGATGCTGGCCTGAACTATGTTCATTTGCCTATGCAGCCGGGTCAAATCACACCGGAATTACTCGCCTCTATGGCAGAAATAATTGAAAGTTCAGATGGTCCTGTGCTGGCTCATTGCGCCTCTGGTATGCGTTCAACCATTCTTTGGTGTTTCACAAATGTCAAGGAAATGGGTGTAGACGGTGTCATATCGACTGCCAAGGGCGCTGGTATGGATGTAGAGAAAATACGTCCGGCTTTGACGGGTTACGTGGCTCCCTAATTATTTCTATTTAATGCTTCATTTATTGCGCGCGTGGGGTTACTCTGCGCGGGAATAGGCGATGCGTGCGCAGTATTTGCGACCAGCCAGAAAGTTGAAGTTAATATGCCGGAAGAATTAGAGTCCGGCTCTACGGTAGCAGGCGGTGAGCCTGTGAACCAGAGTCAGGATGACAAAGGGCAGGGTGTGAACCCGCGCCCTAAAAGGCCGCGTCGCCGTCGGCGTAAACCTCAGTATTATGGTGCGATAGACCTCGGGACCAATAATTGCCGCTTGTTGATCGCGCGCTCTATGCCTGACGGGTTCAAAGTCGTCGATTCCTATTCTAAAGTTGTTCGCCTCGGTGCCGGGCTTTCCAGCACAGGCCTACTTTCCGATAAGAGCATGGACATGGCCGTTGAAGCCATTGGCGTCTGCGCTGCCAAGATGAAACGTAAAAATGTAACCCGTTGGCGCTGTATTGCGACACAGGCTTGTCGGGCTGCGGGCAACGGCGACGAATTTCTATCGCGGGTTAAGAAAGAAACCGGCCTGACGTTCGAAACCATATCCCCACGGGTCGAGGCGCGCCTCTCGGTTATGGGTGTTCTCAACATTATCGACAAGAGCAAAGACATTGCTCTTGTCATAGATATTGGTGGGGGTTCAACCGAGCTATCATGGGTCGATGTGCGCAAATTACGCGCAGGCGACGGTTCAGCGCGTTTACACCGCCCGCCCATTGCTGCGTGGGTTTCTCTGCCAATAGGCGTTGTCAATCTTAGCGAGATGTACCCTGAAGATCATGATAATCAAGCGGATTGGTACGCCGAAATGAAAGCGCATGTCTTAGACGAGATTAAGAAACAAGACCGCGACAAACAATTCACCAATACCTTCAAAGAAGGTCGCGGCCATATGGTCGGCACGTCCGGCACGGTTACAAGTCTAGCTAGCGTGTTAATGGAGTTACCCTTTTATCAGCGCGATAAAATTGATGGTATTTGGGTCGACGGGCCAGCCATTATGAATACTGCGAAGAAACTCGCCGAAATGAGCTATGTTGATCGTCAATTGGTGCCGTGTATCGGAGATGATCGGGCATCTATGATTACGGCGGGTTGTGCTATCCTCGAGGTCGTGTCAGAACTCTGGCCATCACAGAAAATACGGGTTGCAGACAGGGGATTACGCGAAGGTTTACTCATGGGGCAAATGAATAAATCACAGATTTCGCATCACAAAAAAGGTGTAAACCATGTCAAAAAATAAAGATGCAAATGGTAAAGAACTAAAGGGCGGCAAGTTTAAAAATAGTCGCCGTGATTGTGGCCAGAAGATGAGTGGCGGCGTTTCCAAGCAACCTGCCCGAAAATGGAAAAAGCCAGAAAAAGCGGCCGGTGAAGCTGATATGCGCATGATGGATGAGCGGGTTAAAACCGCGCGTGGCCGGAAAATATCTTCTACCCTGTGGTTACGTCGTCAACTAAATGACCCCTATGTTAAAAAAGCCCGGGCTCTTGGTTATCGTAGCCGCGCAGCCTTTAAGCTTATTGAACTGGACGAAAAATTCGGACTTCTGAAACCGGGCGCTGTTATCGTCGATTTGGGTGCTGCTCCGGGCAGTTGGACACAGATCGCCCTAAAATCAAACCCGTCTCGGATTATTGGTATTGATATCCTGCCGGTAGAGTCGTTTCCGGGTGCAGAGATTATCGAAATGGACTTCATGGATGAACATGCGCCCGCGGTATTGATGAAAATGCTAGATAGTGATAAGGGTATGCTACGACCTGATTTAGTCATGTCTGATTTGGCGGCTAACACCACAGGACACCGCCAAACCGATCATTTGCGCACAGTGGCACTGGTCGAGGCGGCGGCGGATTTTGCCGTGCAAGTTCTAAAACCCGGCGGCGCATTTATATCCAAAGTATTCCAAGGCGGCGCAGAGCTCAACCTGCTAAATATGCTCAACGAAAAATTTGATGTGGTCCGCCACGCCAAACCCAAAGCATCCAGAGATGGCAGCCCGGAAATGTATCTGGTCGCCAAAGGTTTTCGCGGTTAAAGGCTCTTGCAAATTGACGCAAGGGTAAGGTTAAGAGTTGGCATTTGTCCCCAAGCTGTTAAACCATTCCCCAATAAGAACTTAGCATGAGGTAAGTTATGAGTAATAAAGTATTTAAGACCGCCGCTGATGCGCTTCAAGGTTTGACCTTTGACGGCATGGTGGTGATGGCCGGCGGGTTTGGCCTGTGCGGTATCCCGGAGAATTTAATCGCGGCCTTGCGGGATAGCGGTGCGCAGAACATCACCGCGATTTCCAACAATGCGGGCGTTGACGGCTTCGGCTTGGGATTGCTGTTGGAAACCCGCCAGATTAAGAAAATGGTCTCAAGCTATGTTGGCGAAAACAAAGAGTTTGAGCGTCAATTTTTAGCGGGAGAACTTGATTTGGAATTTAATCCTCAGGGTACATTGGCTGAAAGAATTCGCGCAGGCGGCGCAGGCATACCGGGCTTTTATACCAAAACGGGTGTTGGCACTGTCATAGCCGAAGGCAAGCCGACCCGTGAATTTGACGGCGAAGAATATATCATGGAAACGGGCTTGAAAGCTGACGTTGCATTGGTCAAAGCATGGCGCGGCGATACGCAAGGTAATCTACAGTTCAAGAAAACCGCCCGCAATTTTAATCCAATGATGGCAACGGCGGGCAAGGTGACAGTGGTCGAGGTTGACGAACTGGTCGAGGTCGGCAGTTTCGACCCCAATTACATCCATACACCGGGCATATATGTGCAGCGTATCATAGAAGCCAAATGCGAAAAACGCATTGAACAACTAACAGTTCGTGAGAAAGAGGAAGTACAATGAAACAAACAATCTTACCTTCGGTTTTTTTACTTTTCGCCTTGATTGGGTGTAGTTCAGAAACAACGGTCGATACGACAGTTGATAAAGAGCCGGCATTTGAAAAGGTAGAAACAAAAACGATACCCAAAACCCAAAGTAAAAGTGCGAAGGCCGTGAGCTTTGACGATTTAGGCGATGCATGGCCTCTTACCGTGCAGCAAGGTATTTTAAAATGCCGTGCTGGTTCATTGGCACTATTTGTGGCTCCTGACGGTAAAGAATACGCATTAAATGGGACAGCAAATTCTAAAGGATACCCACGAATAAATCCAATTTGGGCTGATAACGCCAAGATTCCAGGAACAAAAAAGAATATTGGTGTTCTTATCATACTAGCACTGGAGTTGTGCTGATGTTTATTTGGAAGGAAGTTTAGATATGCCTTGGACTAGAGACGATATGGCGAAACGTGCCGCGCAGGAACTTAAAGACGGGTTTTATGTAAACCTTGGTATTGGGATTCCTACATTGGTCGCCAATCATATTCCTGACGGGGTTGATGTGACCCTGCAAAGCGAGAACGGCATGCTCGGTATGGGGCCATTTCCCTACGCCGACGAAGTTGACCCTGATTTGATTAACGCAGGTAAGCAGACCATCACCGAACTGCGCCGCTCGAGTTATTTTAACTCTGCGGAAAGCTTCGCCATGATACGCGGCGGCCATATAGATATTTCTATTTTGGGCGCTATGCAGATTTCAGAGGGCGGCGATATCGCCAATTGGATGATACCGGGCAAAATGGTCAAAGGCATGGGCGGGGCTATGGATTTAGTGGCAGGCGTAAAACGCTGCGTAGCCGTCATGGATCACACCAACCGCGCAGGCGCGAGCAAATTCCTACCGCAGTGCACATTACCCCTGACGGGTCGTAACTGCATCGACATGGTCATCACAGACCTAGGCGTATTCTCCCGCCCCGAAGGCGAGGCGAAATTCAGGGTGACCGAGTTGGCTCCCGGCGTAGAGATGGACGAGGTGAAGGCGAAAACAGAAGCGGATTTGGATTGGGGTTAGGGGTGAAATAATGCGTAAATTGATTTCATTGATAATTTATGCTTTGGGCGTTCTAACGCTTCTTATCGGGATATACGTTTCCACGTTTTATTTTACACGCAATAAAATTGTACGGCCATATGAAGCCGACAATGACAATAAAACGCATTCAATAAGATCTATTTACAATGTGATTTATTACCCCATGCGTAAGTTCGTGGCCAATGGTTCGTCTTTTCAACCCGAAAAGCGAGATGTGTATTATGGCACTTTAAAAGAATATTCATCGAATAGTAGTAAAGAGCGAGGTCATCGCTATGCCAAAATTGATACCCCCGACTCGTTTATGAGTATAGGGTTTACTGGAAAACAGTCAATTCTGAAGGAATTCGACGAGATTAAATATGGTAGCTATGTAAGAATGGTTTTTGGTTCGGCATTGTCAAAAAAACATGACCGTTTCATCAACCGACTGATTAGTTTTGAAGTTATTGATTTGATGGATGATCCACGAATTGAGGATGAAGATTATTCAGAAGAACAAGTTCAACAAATACAGGACATTTATTTTGGTTTGAAAGGCGAGTCAAAGACTTGTGTAGCAAAATTTACTCGTGACTATCAAGACAGAGTGCTTGAGCATTGTTTGCAAGCAGGTTACGCCCAACACATCGGTGGTGGCTGTTATCATTTGTCGCCTTATTCAGTAACAACATCAGTGCGCAAGCTAGCATTGGAATAATGTAGCCCACAAAACTAACATCCCCACACCCCGCTCACCCCGTTGTAGAACGGGGTCCACCTTTTATCTAAGTGCAATACTTACAATGGATACCGACCTGCGTCGGTATGAGCGGTGGAGTGGGTAATATGTGAACGGATGAGAGGTGAACCATTGCCCTTTTGCTGACCGCGCTCTATAACGCCTTTAAATCTACTTAACCCCAAGGAAACCCATGAAAATACTTGTTCGAAATTTGGCGCGGGCGACGACCGAGGAAAATCTCAGTGCGTTATTTACACCGTTCGGCGATGTGCAATTTTGTAATTTGGTTTTGGATGCACATAGCGGCGTGTCAAAAGGCTTCGGGTTTGTAGAAATGCCCAAAGCCGGCGCCGCCAAGGCCGCCATTAAGGCGCTCAACAATACCATGGTCGACGGCGTAAAAATCCGCGTAAAACTGGCGCAAGCCAAGACGACTGCTGCACCCGAAACATCTGACGCTCAAACGCCAACATAACACCAAAATTATTGTTTAATGCTTCCTCAAAGGCACATTTAGCAACTCATTTTATTTAGCTGACTAATTTATCTGGCAAGAGAAATGTATTGCGGGCCATGTCCGAGTTCAAACGCTTAGTAGAGTACCACTGTAAAAGTGGGTTTTTGGTAACAAGATCAGTATTCACTGCCATGAATTCTTCAAATGTCTCATGCGGCGTGGTTGTCATGCGCTCTTTGATCAGGCCTAGAAATGCAATGGTTACTGTAACATTGAATTTTCGTGTGGCACCTGCTTCGGCGGTCAAACGCCTTAAAGTCCGCGCATAATAGTAAACGGCTTCTTCGAAATCATATTTCAACAGCAATCCGCAGGCGGCAGCGATGTGGTCAATATGTTTAAAATTAGCAACATCAATCGTGCGGGCTTCAAAATTATTCGCTACACTATTAATATTTGTAGCCATGTTATTCGCTGAGTTCGTTAAGTGCATGGCTATCGGCAGCAGTTAGATCCAAGTCATAAACCTGTTTGAGAAGCCTGATTTTCTTAAACGTATCTTTATTAAACGGTGGGGTTTTACCCTCTAGGTAATGGAGTGTCATTCCTTCGAGCAAATCGCCCATTGATATTTCTAAATGCTCGGCCAGCCCCTTGAGGACTTTTAGAAGCCGTTTTTCCATACGGACACCAGTTTGGACGCGTGTAATTGTTTTCATAATGATGTTACCAATATACCAATGTAACAACTTGTCAATTCTAAAAGTGTATTTTAGGCCGCAATCTAAGTATTGTTTCATCCCTGTTTTCTTATTATGGTATAGAAAATCTACCAAAACATAAGGAAACCTCATGAACATCACCACCAAGCCTTTCGAATATAAAGACGGTAAACAAACCTGTGTTGGTTATTTGGCGTGGGACGAGACCTATGCCGATCCTAAGCCCTGTGTGATGATTGGCCATGCGTGGGGCGGGCGGAACGGATTTGCCGAGAGCAAAG
>JAJFFM010000012.1 GCA_021776675.1 Robiginitomaculum sp. | reverse complement strand
GGGGTTCTGTTGCCCACATTCCGCAAACCTGGCTTGACCAGTTGGCAAATGAAGGACGCTTAATCGTAGCCATAAACGACGGCCCCGTATCGAGAATTAAAGTCTTCAAAAAATCCAATGATAAAACCGGCAACAGTACTGCATTTGATACAAATATTCCTCCCCTTCCCGGGTTTGAATTTAAACAGGCCTTTGTCCTTTAGGGCTATACCTAAAACATGTTCCGTAAGGATAATGACGTGAAACAACTCTTTCTTTCTACTGCCGTAAAATTCGTAGGCGTAGGATTATTGGGCCTAAGTATAAGCATTAACCTAGCTTCTCCGGCAGCGGCCGAAGATTTCCAACAAGCCCTGGTTTCTGCCTACCAACATAATCCGCGCTTGATGGCCGAACGCGCACGCGTGCGAGAGATCGATGAAAACTATGTCCAAGCCCAAGCGGCGGGACGCTTTACAATCAACACTGATCTTTCGGTTGGTGAGACGCGCACAGAGAGCAGCTCCCCTAGTTTTTTGGGTGGTGGTGTATTTAAAGGAACCCCCCATTCGGCACAACTTTCTATTGTCCAACCTCTGTATCAAGGCGGGCGGATTAAAGGCTTAAAAGCCCAAGCCAAAGCCGGGATATTATCCGCAAGACAAGGCCTACGAAATGCTGAGCAAAATCTGCTTTTATCAGCTGCCACCGCCTATCTAGATGTATTACGCGACGAAGAAGCAGCCAACATTCGTCGCAATAATGTCCGTGTGCTTACACGGCAAAAAGTAGCGGCTCAGGACAGATTTGATGTGGGCGAAGGTACCCGTACAGATATCGCACAAGCCGATGCCCGTTTGGCCGCATCGGAAATTGGCCTAGCAAATGCGGACGCCAGCTTGGCCGTAAGCCGCGCCGCCTATATACGCTTTGTTGGCCACACGCCCGCGAACCTTACCAAGCCGCCGCAATATATCCTGCCAACAACCCTTCCCGCTGCACTGAACCGTGGGCGCGCTAATAATCCGCAGTTAATTGCAGCGCGCTACAACGAAAATGCGGCACAATCTGCTATCAGTATTGCCAAGTCTGCTGGGCGTCCAAATTTGTCTTTGAACGGAACACTACAAGGTGCACGCGAAAGCAGTGCCAATGTGCCGCGTTCTGAAGCTGCCACTGTCACCGCTCAGCTCCGCATTCCTATTTATTCAGGTGGGCTCAATCAATCAAGGGTCCGCGCCGCCAAGCAAGCTAAAATACGCTCAAAATTTGAAACCCGTGATACCGAACAAGCTGTAGACCAGACGGTCTCTAATCTTTGGGCACAAGTCATTGCGTCCGAACGTTCACTTGTCGCCAGTAAAAAACAGGTTGCCGCCGCAGAAATCGCTTTTGAAGGCGTGGAGTTAGAGCAACAGGTCGGTACACGCAATACATTGGACGTGCTGGACGCGGAGCAAGAATTACTGGACGCTAAATTGTCAGTTATTCAGGCCGAGCGGAACTTTAATGTTGCCACATATCAATTGCTTGTAACTCTTGGTGGATTTGATGCATATTCTTTGCAATTGCCCGTGGACGGGTATGACCCACGCGAAAATTTCGACATGGTTAGCACCAATCCCTTTAGTAGATACCTGCCTGACCCCATTGAAAGTGCACTAGACAGCATTCCGGAAACAGCTACGGGCGCGGTAAATTTTGTCGGGGGTAAAGTAAGTAAAGATTTGGGTAATCTCACAGACGCTCTCATACCGAATTCAGTAGAGACCGGTAGAATAGTTAAAGATATATCAAACTTTGTGGGGGCTATCAATCCGATTAACTCCCATAAAGATAATCCGTTGGGTAATGATAAAACTCAGAAACCAGATACCATAATCTCTGATCCTGAATTTATAGACCCTGAGCCTATTTTGATCGTTACTGAGCAAAAACCAAAGCTCTAATAAGAATAGCCCCAATAAGAACGGTCCAACCTTTTCGCAAATTCTATTGTAAACTTTCCGTTAATAATTATTAATGGATCATAGGCACTTTAGTGATTCGTGGTTATTCGCGTATTAAGTGATAAAAGTGCTGACTAGACAATCCATAGGGGTTATTCTAGGTTTGTGTTCATTGTTAGCTTATTGGCACAATACGGCTTGGATATTAGACAAAACGGGGAGAGATATGTCGGAAACATCAAATCTGGCAAATAAAAATATCGAACCAAGCATGGAAGATATTTTATCTTCCATCCGTAAAGTCATAGCTGAAGATTTATCCCAACAAGAAGCGGAAAAAACACAAACCATAGCTGAAATTGCACCGCAAATAGAAACCGTCACACCTGAAGGTGAAGATGTTGATACAATTGCACCCGCCGAAGTAGTTGATGTACAGATTCCCGAACAACAAGTGTCTACCAAAGACCATTTAGACGACATCTTGGAACTCGACAATCTACTCGGCAATACAAATAATTCGGGCGGCTCACTTGATGAGGACATGGAGCTCATACAGCTTGAAGACGAGGCAGTAGAAATTCTAGACCCTGAGCATGATGTGCGTGGGGAAGGTCTCGACTTAGAGAGCCTCATTGTCCCTAGCCCTCAAGCAACAGATGCAGAACCAATTAAAGAGAACATTGACGCACAAAAAATAGCTTCTGACTTCGACGAAACACTAGACTTGGTGATGGATGCAGATGCTGCAGATTATGTTACAGAGACTGTGCCCTCTTCAAACGCTAAACCCCAAGAAAATCAAGCCCAAGGAACAGAAATACCTATCTCTGAGAATGACCAGATAAAAAGCATTTTGGACGGCACTTTGCCGGACCCACTAATTGCTGCAGATGACCGCGAGGCTTTGACCGAAACTACACAAAAGCCTAAACCTATAACTGAACCTATGCGGGCGAAACCTCACGATGATATGGACTTGGTGAAATCATTACTAGAAGACCTGATGGACGAGCCAATATCTGAAACAGTTTCTGCATCAGTTAAAGAAGAAGCCGCTGCAGCTAGTTTTGGTATTGATGATAGTTTCTCAGAGGATGACTTACTTATCCCGGACCCAGAAGATGTGTCAAAAAATAAGAAAGCTCTGCAAAACCATGATGATGAAGAGTTGGTTCAAACACCACCCATACCGGACACTCAAACTTCTAAACCGAGTACTATTGATGCGTCTGTAACGGGACCTGTGATTGAAGAAGCCGAAGACATTTTCGAAACTATATCGGCTGAACCACTGACTGCCCCAGACACAGAGCAGCAAGGTACAGAGCCGCAAGACACAGAGCCGCAAGACAACACCGAAAATGAACTGGCGAAATTGGCTCGTGAAATTACTGAAATACGAAGCATACCTACTGAAGACATAACGGAAGCAGATGATGAAATAGAATTATCAACACCTGATTATGAAACAAAATTAGCTATATCGGACAATTTGGTGAGCGGCACCACAAGCAGCGAAGAAAAACCACAAGGTATTATCGAGGCAGCAGCAGAGAACAACCTTGAAAGCCTACAGCAACTAATCGCTGAGACGGAGCTTGAAGCACCAACGCCCGAGGTATCA
>JAJFFM010000110.1 GCA_021776675.1 Robiginitomaculum sp. | reverse complement strand
AAAGGTGTATTTGCCTGCATGGTTAGTGCTGTGGCTGTTTTGTCGTTATTCTTGCTGTTCATTCATATGCCTTTGCCATGGTTTGCGGGCGAGGAAATTGTTTTACCGAAAATGTATCAATATGGTGCGTGGCTAGCTTTGCAGGTGGGTATGTTATTTACGTCCACATATACGTGGCGTGCCACAGTCCAAACCAAACGCATAACCCAAGCATTGGCGGCAACCGACGCTATTTTGGCCCATGAGAAAAAACTATCAGCCCTCGGTGGGTTGGCTGCTGCTGCGGCTCATAAGCTCGGCACGCCATTATCGACCATACAGCTTGTCGCCAAAGAAATAGCAAATGCGGCGGATAAGGACAGTGAACTGGCCGAAGATGCTAAGCTGTTATTGTCACAGGCAGGACACTGCCGCGATATTTTACAAGAATTAGCTGCACGCGGCGATAAGGGTGACGCCGTGCATGACCACATAAACCTAACGGCATTAATACAGGAAATCACAGAGCCATTTATTGGCTTTGATACCCAAATAATCACACAAATAATCCATCCCGATACGGGTGAAGCCTTACCCGTGCTGACACGCCGTCCAGAGTTTGTTTACGGGCTGACCAATATAGTGGAAAACGCCGTCGACTTTGCCAAGTCCGAGGTTAATGTAATCGGGACTTGGAATGACAAAACTATATCCATAGAAATTGTCGACGACGGCCCCGGATTTGCCCCATCCGTGCTGGCAAAAATTGGAGAACCTTATATTTCTCATAGACCAAATAATCAGGATACGGCTGGTGGTATGGGGCTAGGCGTTTTTATTGCAACGACGCTATTTGAGCGCGCCGGTGGGAATATAAACTTCTCAAATCGCAAAAACACGCACGGCGCGCGGGTGCAAATGTGCTGGCCTTTGGATAGCCAAAATGTTGAAAATTAGATTGAGCTAAAAATGCCAAGTGTATTAGCGCAAAATAACCCTTTATTCGCCTGCTAGAGTTTTATACACTAGGGCAAATACAAATATTAAAGGGGAGCCCAATTTTATTTTGGGGGAGAGCCAGTGTCAGTAGTCTACGATATACCTGAAGATAATGTCCTAATGATTTTAGAAGATAATCAGGCGTTTCGCATACGGCTTGGCCGTGCGTTAACGGCGCGTGGTTTTGAAGTTGTGCTAGCGGAAAGTGTGGCTGAGGCTACGGCGATTGTAAAATCCAAACCGCCGGCATTTGCGGTAATTGATATGCGCCTCAACGATGGGAGCGGGCTAGACATTGTCGCCATGCTACATGAGGAACGGCCAGACTGTAAAATGGTGATGTTGACCGGTTATGGCAATCTGACAACGGCAGTTGCTGCCATTAAAGCCGGCGCAGTAGATTATCTCGCCAAACCTGCGGACGCCGATGATGTCACCAAGGCGCTGTTGGCGCAAAAAGACGCACATCCTTCCCCACCTGAAAACCCGATGTCTGCAGACCGTGTACGTTGGGAACATATCCAACGTGTTTATGAGCTGTGCGATAAAAACGTATCAGAAACCGCCAGACGCCTTAATATGCATAGGCGTACATTACAGCGGATTATGGCCAAGCGCGCACCTAAGTAAAGGCTGCCTCTTAAAACCCAAGCTCTGGCTCTGCGCCTTCTAGTATTGCTTCTCTTGGTAGATGACAAATAATATGTGTGCCTGTGCCTTCTTCGCTCTCAAGCTCGATCCAACCGCCGTGGCGGGCGACGAAGCGTTCGACCAATGCTAGCCCAAGACCGGCACCACCGCGTGAAGACTGAAAGCTTTCAAACACCTGCGGCTGTTTCTCAGACGGAATGCCCACACCATTGTCTTTGACCCAAATGGCGATACCCGTACCTTCATTTGATGCACCCAATTCCACTCGTCCACCCGGTTTGGTAAATCGCATACCGTTAGAAAGCAAATTATAGATAATTTGTACGATACGCGCTTGGTCGGCGCGGATGACACCAATGTCTTTGGGGCAGGAGAAAACCAGTTCAATATTATTCTCTTCTGCTTTGCCTGCAACGAATTCCAAGGCATCTTCGAGGAGTTCAAATACATCAACATCACCCAGTTCGAGGTCTATAGTGTCGGCTTCAATAGCAGAGAAATCAAGAATATCGCTGATAGTGCGGGTCAAATCTTCGGCGGCGCTTTGAATGGCGAATACGTATTCTGCTTGCTTGTCTTCTAATTCTCCGGCGGCGCCCGATTGTAAAAGCTCACTATATCCAGAAATAGTGGTCAGCGGCGTACGCAATTGATAGCTGACATGGCCGACAAATTCGGTTTTCAAACGGTCAGCCGCTTCCATGGCTTCTGCTCGTTCACGAAGTGCTGCTTCTGTGCGCCGTGAACTGGTCACGTCTTCCCATGCGACCATGGTGGCCCCGTCTGGCAGTGGTCTGGATAAGAATGTAAGCACAGTGTCGTCGCTACGGTTAATCTCGCCTTGGACATGGCGGCGGGCTTCGGGGGACGGGTCCGTAGTACGTGAATGCATTTCCGTCCAAAACTCGCGGTCGTGATAAAGTTCTAAAAACAACGGTGTCAGGTCACGAAATCGAGGCTCGTCCTTGAGCATATTTTCGGATAAATGCCACATGTCTTCAAAAGCAGCATTGTGCATTTTAAGGCGTCCATCCGGGCCAAATACGGCAACGCCCTCGGTTAGCTTATCCAGGGTAGCGGTTTGTACATTTATCTGGGTATTGAAACGGCTTTGCATAATCATCTGGTCAGTGATGTCGCCAAATAGCAAGCTTATACCGCCTTGAGGGTCCCGCATACGCACCAAGCGTAATTCACGCCCATCTGGCAAGCTCCATAGCTCGTCCGGCATTTCGTCTGGCCAATCAGTATAAAGTGCCAGTTCAGCTTCTTGCCATTCACGGTAATTTGGTTGTTCAGGTAAGCGGCGTTTCTCGCGCAAATGATCCAACCATTCTTTGTGGGAAGGGCGTTCGCGGAACCAGTTTTCGTCTAGGGCAAACATTTTAGCAAAAGCATGATTATGAAAGTTCATACGCTTGTCGGCACCAAATATCACAACGGCTTCGCCCATATTGTTGAGCGTTTCGTCGTGGGCGCGAATATGCCGCTTCAGAGCCGCCCGTAGGTTTTCGGCCTCCGATGCATCTACGGCCATGCCAGCCGCGCCACCCGAAACCGGGAACATAGTGATCAAAGAGGACGCATGTGTACCGTGCAGTACAAGTGAGCGCACATCTTTAACATTGGTGTTCTTCTCAATGGCTTGTTTTGCTTGTTGTGCACATTGATCGTCCAGATGGATTTGCTCATCTATTACAGTAGGTAAACCGTCTGCACCGACAGCTTCTATATAAGCAACATTGGCCCAGACAATGCGCCCATTGCCGCTGAGCCTCCACATAGGGAAGGGGGCTTTGCCCATAATTTCAACGAATGCTATGGGGTCGGATAGTGCCGTCAGTTTTTCATTTTCAAACTTTGAGATGGCCGTTTTTTCGTCGCCCGCTCTAATGGATGCATCTTCTAACCAGAGGACGATCTGTGCGCCTGCGACATTGCCGTCTGCTTCGATTAATTTATTACCCGGTAATGCGATAGACGCTGAAAATGCTTCTCCGTGTGTGCGTAGATTGCCGATTAATTTGCGCAAAGTGCTGGTGACACCATCGCTGGATATCGTATGGTGGTCAGCAAGGCCACTGAGCAAGTTCCGCGCAAATCTTTTGGGTTTACCTGGCTCAGCAAACCGTACCAGTGAGGCCAAAGCGGTGGTTGAGCCGTAAACCGTTGGTTCTCCCCAATCATTATTTGGGCCAGAGTCTGGATCAGAGTTAGGATCAGAGTTAGGATCAGAGTTTGGATCAGAGTTTGGATTTGGCATTTTTTCTGACCATACCAAAACAAGGCCAGTGTATGCGGCAAATACAGTTTCTAAGCGGGCAAGTTTTTGGTCAAGATCCGATGCGCGTTTGCGCCAACGGGTTATGGCTACACGCCGTCCTGCGCTGGAACGTAAAAAGGCAAATGTAATAATGATGGCAAATGCCACCGCACCACTTGTCACAATGAGTGAGAGCATATCTAAATTAGCTGTGTCCAAAACTAGGTCCTATTCCCCGCATAGTAAATTACGGGACAAGACATAGCCCGACTAAACGAGCTTGGCTATTAGAAATCAGGCTAAAGACTAAGGACTTCGCCTAGCCTATCCAAATTTTCCCATGCCGAGAAGAAAGCCTGACAAATAGGAGATCATCCATACACTCCAGACAAACAAAGACAATTTATGGAAATTGACCAAAGCGTGTTCTTCGCCGCGTTTGATAACTAGAATAGCCCAACCGAAATGGATGGTCATGAGACCAAGGCTAATAAAACCCATTATAGAATGAGGTGTCCACACCAGCCCGCCGACTTCAACATAGGTCAAAACGGTGGCAAATGCGTCAATAGCGACCCCGATGGCGAACATATAGACATGCCAAAGTTTGAGCCGCCGCGCATATTTTTCTGCCCATATACCCCATGTATAAAAAACCATTGCAATGGTGAATAGAATAACCGCGGTGAGTAATAGTGGTGTCATTTATTTATCCCTACGTATATAAACCGAGTAGGATTACTTTTAGCAGACAAGGTGACAAAATACATGCGTAATTTTGACGTGATAATTATTGGCGCCGGTGCGGCGGGTATGATGTGCGGTGCGGTAGCAGGTGCGCAGGGCCGTTCCGTATTGCTTATAGACAGTGCCATTTCGGCGGGAGAGAAAATTCGCATATCTGGTGGTGGCCGCTGTAACTTTACCAACCTTCATTGTGGTCCCCACAATTTTATTTCCAAAAATAAGCATTTTTGTAAGTCTGCTTTAGCCGGATACACGCCCGCAGATTTTATAGATTTGGTTAAAAGTTACAAAATTAAATTTCATGAGAAAGAAAAAGGCCAACTATTTTGTGATGAAAGTGCCAACCAAATTATAGGTATGCTGCGCAGTGAATGTAAAAATGCTGGTAATCAGTTCAAGTTCGAGACCGAAGTTTTAGATATAAAAAAAGACGGCGACGGTTTTATTGTTACAACATCCAAAGCTTCTTGGCGTTGTAAGAAATTGGTTGTAGCCACAGGCGGCCCCAGTATACCTAAAATGGGTGCGACGGGTTATGGCTATAAGGTGGCTGCGCAATTTGGGTTGAATATTATTGAACCCGTTCCAGCTCTCGTACCGCTCAGTTTCACTGATGGTTTTAAAGCCGATTTAAAAGAACTCGCTGGCACAAGTTTGGATGTGCAGGTTAAGCACGGCAAAACCATTTTCGAAGATGCTTTATTGTTTACCCACAGAGGCATTTCCGGCCCTGCGATTTTGCAAATATCGACCTATTGGCAAGCGGGCGACGAAATTTCAATTGATCTTGTTGCGGGCACGGATATCCTGGCGCGGCTTAAGCAAGCCCGCACCGAAAGTCCGAAACAAAGCCCGGCAGTATTTTTGTCGCAATTTATGCCAAGAAATTTGGCTGATTTCCTCGTCAAAGATATTGCGCAAAAACGTCTTGCAGACATAAATGACAAAACATTGAATAGGCTCAGTGAGAATATCAACCATTGGCAATTAAAACCGGCTGGTAGTGAAGGGTTTAGGACTGCAGAAGTTACGCGCGGAGGTGTGGATACCAAAGAACTATCATCTAAAACATTTGAAGCACGCTCAGTGCCGGGTCTGTATTTTATAGGTGAAGTCGTAGATGTAACGGGACATCTCGGTGGTCATAACTTTCAGTGGGCTTGGGCCAGTGGTTATGCATGTGGTTATGCATGTGGAATTACATTGTGAGTCATATAAACATGACTGCATTTTAACGGTTGCAATGCTTGCGCTAAGTGCAATGGAGTTCTAAATAGCTCTTGTGAAAAATATATTGATTATAAGCGCTGTGTTGAGTGCAAGCTTTGCCCATCACGTTTATGCGGACGATGTGGACTTTGATGCCAAACATGAAAGCTGTCTGGAACAGATATCCGAAGATGCAGACACAGCCTATGAGGATGCCTTGATTTGGCAATCTGAAGGTGGTGGCCGCCGGGCAAGACATTGTGTGGCAACGGCTTTATCTGCACTCGGCCATCCAGGTGAGGCGGCGTTTCGAATGGAAAAGATTGCGACCTCTCCTGATGGCGGCACCCCTGAAATGCGCGCAGGGTTTTATGCCGAAGCAGCAAATTTTTGGTTGGCAGCAGGTGAGGCGAATAAAGCTCATGATGCGGCGAGTGCTGGCTTGGAAAAAGCTCGTAGTCATCTTGATTTACGTATTGTTCGTGCTCGTGCCTATGGGGCTTTGGGGCATTGGGATTTCGCTATAACAGAGCTAACCTCGGCATTGGCCTTTCATCCTGAAAACTCAGTCGCGTTACGTGTACGCGCCGAAATACATCTGCAGCAAAATGAGTTGGGTTTAGCAAAGGCGGATATCGAAAGTTCGGTTGTGGCAGATGCAACAGATATAGAAACATTGTTATTGCGCGGAAAAATCAACGAAGCCATACGCGTAGATGCGCCGCTCGCCATTGAGATCCAAAAGTAACTTGGGAATTTTAAAGATAATTAGTCCGTACTAAGTCGTCTAAGCGCCCACTGAGCGGCATCTGCAATCACTGGGTTTTTATCAGATATATGATTTTTCGCCGTGCCGGCTAAATTTACGTCACTGGAATTGCCAATTGCATATAATACATTGCGGATGAATTGGTCGCGGCCAATGCGTTTAATCGGAGAGCCTGCAAATATGGTGCGGAACTGGGTGTCATCAAGGGTTGCAAGCTCTGCCAGAGCAGGAGCGTTTAAATCGTCCCTGGCCTGTAATTTAGCTTCTCTTGATACTTGTGCAAATTTATTCCACGGGCAGACGGCGAGACAATCATCACAGCCGTAGATCCGATTACCGAGCTTTGTGCGTAAATCCAAATCAATCTTACCCTTAAACTCAATGGTCAAATAGGAAATACATTTACGGGCATCAATCTGGTAGGGGTTCGGGAATGCGTCCGTTGGACATATGTCCAGACAATCCCGACACGTCCCGCAATCTCCTTTTTTGGTTTGTGTAGGCTCAAGTTTAGCGGTGCTCAGGATAACCCCCAAAAATAACCACGAGCCAAAATCGCGGCTCACCAAATTGGTATGCTTACCTTGCCAGCCAAGTCCCGCCTGTGCCGCCAATGGTTTTTCCATCAACGGTGCTGTGTCCACAAACACCTTTACATCCTCCCCAGTGTCTCGCGCCAATAATCCAGCCAGTTCCTTGAGCCGTCCTTTGATAAGGCCGTGATAATCTTTGTTCCTAGCATAAACGGAAATGGTGGCTTTGTCTTTGTGGGTGAGCGAGATGAGCGGATCACTATCGGGACCGTAATTCATACCCAGAACAATGGCTGATTTTGCCTCAGGCCAAAGATGATGCGGATGCGAACGGCGCTGTGCCGTTTCGGGCATCCAGTCCATAGTGCCGTGATGCTCACGTTTTATATAGCCGAGCAGTCCTTCACCGTGGTGCAAGCTAACATCATCTATATCGACAATCCCATAGGTTGAAAAACCAAGGGTCTTGATGCGGTTTTTTACAGATTTTGAGAGTGTTTTCACACGAGTGCCTTGAGCTATTTAAAAATCTAAATCAGCATAATGGTGCGGTGGACGCAAGCCTGGAATTGTGTCTTTTAACAAAGGCCGAAAGGAAGGACGAGATTTAAGCTTTTGGTACCACTCCTTAAGACCGCTCCATTTGCTCCATTTTATTTCGTCCAAATAATCCAGACAAGAAATGTGGGCACCCGCAGCCAAATCGGCCAAACTCATCTGGTTACAAGCTAGCCAGTCACGGCTTTCTAATAACCACTCCATATATTCCAGATGAAATTTTAAATGCCCCCGGCCAATACGTAACTCTGATGGATCAGGCGCACCTGTAGCGGATAAACATTTTTCCAAACGTTCTGTTAGGATGTAAGCATTGACGTCATTGGCGAATTTCACATCAAACCAATGACATAAGCGCCTAGCTTCAGCGCGCTCCCGGGCGCTGTGCGGCAAGAGCGGCATGCGGCCACTGCCGTCGTCTGTCACATATTCGCAAATAGCGCGGGCCGTGCTGATAATAGCTTTGCCCCCATCGGTATCTTCGACCAAACAGGGCGGCACACCTTCGACGCAGACACCCAGAAATGCTTCGGTCGGCGCCCAAGGGGCAACAGATATCAATTTAAATTTTAATTTCTTTTCGGCTAATGCTAGCCGCGCTTGGCGCGAGTCTGGATCCAAAGGCCAATGGTGAAGTGTTCTCATTTTTTCTAACTATTACCAAAGCCTTAATTATTGATTATTCTTGCTAATTACCCAAAGTAATAATCAAGAGTGATTATGGTCTTTACATTGATCTTGGCGAAACACTGAATTGCCGTGCAATTGCTGACAGCCGCTGGGGTGTGGGTGGATCATAATATCGGCGGCGGGGTATGCTTCCATCATCCTGCTTTCTGCGGCAATAACGATTTCGTGGGCTTGATGCAAGGATAATTCGTCGTCCAGGTCGAGCTGCATTTGAATATGTACATGTGGGCCGCTTGCACGGGTGCGTAAATCGTGAACGCCGTTAATGCGCTTGTCTTTAAGCGCTAGGTCGCGGATTAGGGCGCGTTCGTTTTCAGGTAATTCTTGATCCATCAATTGGTTCCATGCAAGACGTCCGACCTTATAGGCCGTATAAAGCAGCCAGAGCGCTATACCAAAGCCAACCAAAGCATCTGCGCGTAAAAACGATGTGTAACTAGCCAGAAGCAGGCCTATAATGACGGCAATATTGGCAGACATATCAGCAATATAATGAGCCCGATCTCCTCGCACGGCCAATGAGCCAGTTGCACGGATTGCCCAGCTTTGCGCTATCAACAACCAGGTCGTCAGGGCGATGGCAAATACCATAACCGCAATAGCATAGCCTTCATGGGTGATGGCTTGCGGGTCGGTGAGGCGTTGTGCCGCCTCTTCTAATAAATGCACTGCTGCCAATACAATTAGGCAGACTTGTAACAATGCGGAAAAGCCTTCTGCTTTGCCACGCCCAAAGCGGAATGTAGCATCAGGCGGACGTGCCGCATAACGCACGGCTATAAAACTGGCTAAGGCCGCAATGAAGTCCAAGCTAGAATGGACAAGAGATGATAAAATTCCGACCGAACCAGATTCGCGAAATACAATAAGCTTGGCGCTGATCAGAATGACACCGACGACAATTGAAAATGCGGTAATGCGCCGTGTGATACGCGAACTGTCACGCGCAGGCAAACGTCCCGGCCGACCTCTGCGGTTCGGGTCATTGTCGATTTGGATATTGTCGTGAGCTTGGTTAGCCATGTAGGTGTATACATCCTTTTCAATATGCTTTGTTATAGCATTACTTTGGGGGCGTCTAACAAAAATCAAGGTCTAACAAGGCAAAACCTTAGTCCATTACATTTGTTTGTACGGGTACCAGGTGCGACATTATGCGTCGTGCAATTTACAAGTGCAAATCTGTTCGAACGGTATATACATACTTATATTTAGTGCAAAGGAGAACGGTATGGTTGATGTAAATAAATACGAAACGAAGTTGAAGAAACGTCTTACTTATCTAGATGGTCGTCTTGATAATATTGAGGATAGGCTTGATGAGCAGCCCAATCAGGATTGGGACGAAAATGCTGCCGAGCACGAAGAAGACGAGGTGCTTGAGGATCTTGGCAATATGGGGCTGGACGAAATTCGCGCTATCAAAGCGGCACTCGACCGGATCAAAGCAGGCACTTACGGTGAATGTGCTAAATGCCGCGATGATATTTCTGCTGAACGCTTAGAGGTTATCCCGCAAACACCGTTTTGCAAAGATTGCGCGTAAAAGTCACCCAAATCAGGTGTTTAATTTACGTCTTGCGCTTGCGCATGATTTGCATAGGTTCGCACCATGCTTGATTTGCGCCCAGTATTGTTTGTAGTTGGTTTGATGCTTGCGGGTCTAGGCGCAACCATGTTTGTACCTATGGTGGTTGATTTGGGCTACGGCGATGAAAGTTGGCAAGCTTTTGGAATTTCGGGATTTGTGACCTCATTGTTCGGTGTCATAATGGCGCTGACCAGTTATTCACCCAAGGCTAGGCTCCGCGCACGGGGTGCATTCTTACTAACGACTTTATCGTGGATATCTTTGGCGGCCTTTGCGGCCTTACCTTTGTTTATGGCTGATATTGGGCTGAATTTGACCGATGCGTTGTTCGAATCCGTATCAGGAATTACTACCACTGGTTCTACGGTGATGACCGGTCTTGATGATGCTAATAAAGGCATATTGATGTGGAGATCTATTTTACAATGGATCGGTGGGGTCGGGATTATCGTGACTGCTATGGCGATTTTGCCCATGCTCAAAATTGGTGGTATGCAGTTGTTCCGTATGGAAAGCTCGGAAATGGGTGAAAAAATTATCCCTAAGACGGGCCAGTTAGCCGCTGCAATTGGGGGCATTTATCTGGCTCTGACATTGTTGTGTATGATGGGTTATATGATAACCGGAATGGGCGGTTTTGATGCCGTAGCTCACGCCATGACCACCATTGCAACGGGTGGGTATTCTACGTCTGATGCTTCGCTTGGCGGCTTTATGGACAACGGCGCAGACTTGGTTGCTATTACTTTCATGCTCGCGGGGGCTTTGCCATTTGGTGTGTATTTGTTGGTGATGCGTGGTTCATTTAAACCCGCTTGGTCGGATCCGCAAATGCGTGGATTTTTGATGGTCATCACCTTGCTGATTATGTTGGTGACATTTTATCTGTGGGTCAGTGATGTCTATATGGGCAAGCAAGCACTAAGGTTATCAGCGTTTAACGTCATATCTGTGGTGACTGGCACAGGATATGCGACGGCGGATTATAATGCTTGGGGGCCATTTGCGGTGTCTGCATTTTTTGCCTTTATGTTTATTGGTGGCTGTGCGGGTTCGACGGCTTGTTCTATCAAAATTTTTCGCTACCAAGTCGCGTTCGAAGCTATGCGCGCCTATATGTTTAAAATGCCGCGCCGCCATGCAGTGGCACCTATGCGTTACGGTGGTAAACCTTTGCCAAACTCGGTCGTCTATTCTGTTTTAGGGTTTTTCTTTTTGTTTTTTACCTGTTTTGCCGTTGTGGCCATATTGTTGTCTATTATTGGGCTCGACCCGATTACGGCATGGTCAGGCGCAGCAAGCGCCGTTGCCAATGTTGGCCCCGGTCTTGGTGATATTATTGGCCCGACAGGTACCTATCAGAGTTTGCCAAGCACGGCCAAGTGGGTGCTGATGGCTGGTATGCTCATAGGTCGGTTGGAGATTGTTACGGCACTGGTCTTGTTGACGCCGTCATTTTGGCGAGCTTAATAGGCAACGTCTTCAGGGGAAAACATATACTCCGTTGCACAAAATTCACAATTGGCAGTAATTTTACCATCCCTGAACATTTCCTCGCGCTGAACCACCTCAAAGGTTTTTATACTGGCCAGTAATCGCTCGCGAGAGCACGAACATTTCGCGCGCACATCCATAGGAGTGTCCAAACGTACACCTTGTTCATGGAACAATCGGTAAAGTAAACGTTCACTGCCCAGATCCGGGTCGATTAATTCTTCGTCTTTCAGTGTGCCCATCAATGCTTTGCTCATATCCCAAGCGTCCTGCGCATCTCCGCGCGTTGCATCAGCGGCAACACGCTGTACCATTATACCTCCGCCGCGCCACTCTTCGGCACTGCCTGGCAATTGTAGACGGCCTACAGCTAGTTTTATCCGTGTTGGAATTTGTTCGCTCTGTTTGAAAAAATGCTCGGCACATGCGGCCAAGGTTGCGCCTTCAATGGCAGAAATACCTTGATATCGGTCTTTGCCAGAACCTGGGTCTATAGTCATGGCAAATGAGCCGCCGCCCGTCAGAGTTTTAGCATCCGGTCCCCAACCACTTGATTTAGAGTTTTCGGCTAGTATTCGCTCTAAAGACGCCTCATCAAAACGGGCATATGCGCGCATATGCCCGTCCGTCGTACATTCAGCCGCAAGCAATGACACTGCACCTTCATTAGTGCCGTGGGCTTGTACTAAAAATCGACCCTCGAACTTAAGTGAACTAGCGACCAAAGCAGCGATCATCACGGCCTCACCTAATAACATGGCTACTGCATCGGGATAGCGGTTACCCCCCAATACGTCGTCCAAAGATGTGCCAAGCCGTAAAATGCGCCCGCGCACTTCGCCTTTACCAATTTGCACAGCAGAAATTTGGTCATCAATCATAGTCATCTGGGATGTAGTTGGGCAATCAATAGGTGTCATCTTCGTCTCTAATAAATGAATTTGAGGCTTAGATGGGGTGCTCCTTGTTAGACTTCAAGGGCAAATGTAATTCCCGTTACTCTCTTTGTGATTTAATGTTAATGAGAATTTTGCATTATGTTACTCGTAAAATAAATAGCTTGTTTGCACTTTAAGTAGTTTATTTGTACTTGGCGCTTTACCTGAAAATGTTTTCCAAGGTATAAGTTGCGTTATATGAAACTAAAGAGGGGGAGGAAGTTTCGATGTTGAAATTGAAGGTGAAATTACGTGGCTAAAACTAAAATTATTCCTGTGATTATGTCGGGCGGTGCTGGAACACGTTTATGGCCTGCATCGCGTAAAGCGGCCCCTAAACAACTCCTACCATTGGTCAGCACCCAAACGATGATCCAAGAAACGGCACAACGACTTGGCGGAGAGTGGGACAGCTTCAAATTTGGCAGGCCCGTCATTGTTTGTAACACAATGCATACGGATTCCATTTCTGAGCAATTGAACGGCTTGGGTATTAAAATTGGTACTATTATTACCGAACCTGTGCCGCGCAACACGGCACCTTGCGCCGCAATAGCTGCATTGGCTGTGCAGGCCGAAGACCCTAATGCGCTGATGCTGCTTGCGCCCGCAGATCACCACATCAGTGATAAGGCGGCTTTTTCTCGTGTGGTCGCTAATGGTCTGCCGGCAGCTGTGAATGGCTATTTGGTTACATTTGGGATTACTGCGGAAGCACCGGAAACGGGGTATGGCTATATCCAAAAAGGCGGTAACCTTGATGACCATGCTTTCAAGGTTGTTGGCTTTAAGGAAAAACCCTCCAAAGAAACGGCCGAGAACTATATCGCCTCAGGGCAGTATTTTTGGAATGCGGGTATCTTTATGTGCAAACCATCGACGCTGCTGGCCGAGATGAAAAAGCATTGTCCGGAAATATTAGCGGCCTGCGAGGCGGCCTACCATGCAAGTACCTTGCAGGACGGCCTTTTAGCGCTCGACGAAAAAACATTTGCGGCATGCCCCGCTGATTCTATAGATTATGCCGTTATGGAGCGCACCGATAAAACGGCCGTTGTTGAAGCCAATATGGGTTGGAGCGATATCGGCTCTTGGTCTGCGTTATGGCAACTAGCTAAAGGTGAGGACGGTAATGCCCTAAGCGGCGATGTACATGTTATAGACACTAAAAACTCTCTTGTTCATACGGACGGTCCTTTTGTCGCAACTATTGGCGTAGAGAACATAGCGGTGATTACGCACAAAGGCACAGTGCTTGTCGCTCATATGGACAATGTCCAGGATGTTAAAAAAGTCGTGGAAATGTTAAAAACTCGCGGGGACGCGGATAAATTATAGGGCTTGCAGCGCTGATTCCAATTTCAACATATCATCGGGAAGTTCGCTGTTGAACGACATTTTTTCTTTGGTAATAGGGTGAATGAACCCAAGTGTTTTGGCATGTAAGGCTTGACGCTCAAAGCCGTCGAGAGCCGTTCGCAAAATGATTTCGGCATCTGAATTAGCCGTCTTAAATGCACCGGTTTTACCGTAAGTACTGTCCCCTAAAATTGGACAAGCGATATGGGACATGTGCACTCGGATTTGGTGGGTGCGGCCTGTTTCTAGTCTACATTCTATAATTGACACTAAAGGTGTACTAAGTGAGGCGCCTTTCATGCGGCCATAGCCTTTGATGAATTCGTAATTGGTGATGGCGACTTTACCGGGCGGTTCCTTACCCATTCTTTGCATATAGGCGATACTGCGGGCATCTTGTTTTTTGACGACGCCCATTTTCTTGCGGTCATGGGGGGAGCGCGCTAGACGGGTTTCAATGCGCCCGTCCCTCGGGGTCGGTGCGCCGCGCGTCATACAGACATAGACGCGCTCTACCGTATGTTTAGCAAATTGCTTGGAAAGCCCTTGATGGGTTTTATCGTCCTTGGCCACTACCAATAATCCGGTGGTGTTTTTATCTATGCGGTGGACAATACCGGGGCGTAAGACACCGCCTATACCTGATAAGCTATCCCCGCAGTGATATAGGAGCGCATTGACCAATGTGCCTGACCAATTACCAACGGCAGGATGCACGGTAAGGCCTACAGGTTTGTTGACTACGATCAGATGCGCATCCTCAAAGACAATGTCGAGTGGGATGTTTTCCGGCTGCGGGTCTGCGGCAATCGGGGCGGGGACAGTAACTTGATAGACTATGTCTTCAACGATTTTTGTTGTTGGCTTGGTGACTGCTTTACCGCCTGCAGTAACTTGCCCGTCCAGTATAAGAGCCTTAATTCGTGAGCGCGATAGATCTGCCCATTCAGCCAGCCATTTATCCAAACGCTTACCCGCGTCCGTTTCTTCAGCAACATTTTGCTTGGTTTCAATTTCTATATCGGTCATGGGGCATGTCTTAGGGCTAAAGCTCTAGATATGAAACTATTTTGTTGCGCCGAGCTCAATAACATCAACCCCAAGAGCTTGTGTCTTTTGTTTAAACATTGGTGAGGCGGTACCAAGCACATGAATGACCGGTTTGCCTAGCCTAGAGAACTCGGAGAAATTCTCAATGGTTGGTGCAAGCTCCGGTGTCCATTTGATGTAATCAACGGCAAATGGCAATATCAGTGTGCCGTCCGTACCAAGAGCCACAGTAGACGGTAAATCTGCGACAAAGGCTTTGATAGCTCCATTTTCAGTAAGTTCCGCCAAATACATATAAACGCGCAGGCGGCTTTCTGCCACGAAGCGCGTCGATGAACTGGTGGCTTCTTCGATCAATCTTACCTTATAGGTATTGGTACCAAATACGGAGACAGCTTTGGTCAACCTTGAACGGGTTAAATTTGTAAAAGCCTCATTACTATAAAGTTTATTGATAACATCTTCGCTGACGCCCCAGTCGCGCATCTGCTTTTTTTCTAGTTTGCGGTATTTACGAGCGTCCTCATAAGTCGCAACAAATTCACCGTTATTATAATACCCAACACCTGTGGCGAGCGGGTCGAGAATGTGAACGCCTGACCATGTATAGCCAATCTTGGTGGCCGTTGAAACATAGGCATCGGTGTAGGCCAGGCGATTAACTTGGCGCTGGAGAACTTTGTTTTGTGTGTAGGGGTCTGTGCCAAGTTTGGCGTGAATTTCTTTGGCGGCTTGATGTTTGCCTGCTAGAGAATTTACGCCCGACCAAATGTCTTCGCGGGCTTTGGCAGCACACCCGTCAATACCCTGACACCTCGTACCTGCGGCGCCCGTAGAGATGCGCCAACCTGTAACGCCCAGTTCTTTTAGGCCGCCACCTAAATGTCCAACAATTTCGGCTGCGCCCGAGGGTACAACCATCAGGGCATCGCCAGTACTATCTGCTTTGCCGAACCGCTCCGCAACACCACCAAGGGCGCGTACAGGTGTGGCAACAAGATTGACGGTACGTTCGACAACGGCCTTACCCGCTTCTACGCCCGTACTTTGGTGGCGTAATTCCTGGGTGGCTTCTATTTCGCGGATACGGGTTTTGGCAAGCCCGGTACCTTGAACCACATAAAGATGTTTCGGCGTTTCAATTTTATAGGTGTTGGCATAACCGTCGTTCCAAGCTTCTGAATGGACGCGGTGTAAATCGCTGGACATTAAATCCGCACCCAAAAATGTAGCGGCATCGACAATGCCTGCGCTTTCAAATCCGAGTGTTGATTTTACAAATTCGGGTCTTGTAACTTCATCGCCTTGCTTGGCATCCAAAGTGTGGCACGCGCCAAGGCTTGCGGAAAGTATCAAACCGCTCGTGAAAACCAAAAATTTCCTACCAATTTGCATTATACCTCTTATGTAGAGTGAAAATGGTAATATCCAATTACTATTTTCAGATTAATTATGAAAAATGTGCCATTTTATGAGCCAAACTGATATCAGAACAAAGATTATGACGGAACTGACACTATATAATTCACTAAAGCGTGAGAAAGAGGTTTTTAAACCGATGGATCCCAAAAGGGTGACCATGTATAATTGTGGCCCGACCGTCTATTCCTATGCCCATATTGGCAATGCCAGGGCGGCAGTTGTCGCGGATGTATTGTTTCGCGTTCTGCGCCATATCTACGGCAAAGATTGCGTTAAATACGCCCGTAATTTGACCGATGTAGATGATAAAATTATTGCAGCCGCCAAAGAAACAGGCTTTCCGATGTATGAAATCACGGAAAAATTTGCTAAAATTTATCAAGACGACTTGGCGGCGCTCAACTGCTTGCCCCCGACAAGTGAGCCCAAAGCCACCGAACATATTGGTGGTATGATTGCCCTGATAGAAACCTTGCTGGCGGATGGTTATGCCTACGAATCTGATGGGCATGTGTTTTTTGATGTTTCCAAATATGATGAATACGGTCAGCTTTCCGGCAATACATTAGACGCACTGAAAAAAGGTGACCGTGTTGGCGAAGGCGAAGTTGCTCGGAAAAAGCAATCTGCCGACTTTGTACTGTGGAAACCTGAACGAGACGGGGTTGGCTGGAATGCACCTTTCGGGAGAGGTCGCCCGGGTTGGCATATTGAATGTTCAGCTATGGCTAAATCGGAACTGGGCGAAACCATAGACATTCATTGCGGCGGTGTAGACCTTAAATTCCCCCACCACGAAAACGAAATCGCCCAATCAAATTGCGCCCACGGCAAACCCATGGCCAATTACTGGGTTCACAACGAATTCCTCAATATGGGCAAAGACAAGATGTCTAAGTCCTTGGGCAATGTCGTGCTCATACGTGATTTGCTGAAAGATTGGGACGGTGAGGTTATTCGTTTGGCATTGCTCAAGGCACATTATCGTAGTGAACTCATTTGGTCTGAGAATTTGTTGAAAGAGAGTAAGAAAAATTTGGATGATTGGTATCGTGTAAAAAATGATTGTATGCGTTTTGCGCCGAATGTTAAATCAAAAGGCAATGCAGAAACAATTGACTTTTTTGATGATTTAGACACACCAAATTTGATTAAGTTTCTTAGTGATACTGGGGCTTTACAATCGTTACGAAATCGGCTCGTACATGAAGGTATGACAATGCAAGTGCAACTTGAAATGCAAGATGCGTTAGTGATTGGTTATGGTATTTGGTTGCGGACTGCAAACCTCCTAGGTCTCCTACAAAAAGACCCAGAAGACTGGTTGCGGGGTAAGGGTAAAGAGGGCGGATTGTCTGACGACGCTATCGACAACCTGATCAAGGAGCGCGCCGAAGTCCGCGCCGCTAAAAACTGGTCCCGTGCAGACGAAATCCGGGGTATATTCGCCGCTGAAAACATCATTCTAGAAGACGGTAAAGACGGCACAACTTGGCGTCGGGGGTGAACATCACCCGAACCTCTCCTTCCCCCATTTATGGGGGAAGTGCCGGAGCTCTTGCGCAGGCGATGGGGGCGGCGCAAAGCGCCAAAACATCTACAGTTAATCTCAAGCGTCAAGACAAGCCTTTACACCAAGGCAGGCCTATGGCCTGCGCCCCCATCCCCCCTCTAAAGAAAGAGGGGTACTTCCCCCATGAATGGGGGAAGGAGAAATGAAGAAATTAGCTATTAGGAATATTCGTAAAGACGAAGAAAGGTCAGGCAAATTTGCCAAAGAGCTTCGCAAAAACATGCCAAAAGCCGAGCATCGGTTGTGGTATTTCCTTCGCAACAAACAGCTAGACGGCTACCGTTTTCGCCGCCAACATCCGGTCGGTAAGTATATAACAGATTTTGCTTGTGTGCGCGCAAAACTCATCATTGAAGTTGATGGTGCAACCCATGGTGAGGTGCCTGAAATTCAATATGATGCGGCGCGCACAGAATTCCTTAAATCCCAAGGATGGCGCATTGCCCGCTACGGTAATGAGGAAATTTACAAAAATATTGAAGATGTGCTAGATGATATTTATGTGCATTTGAAAGGCCTGAAATGATGGGTAATGAAATGACTAATAATCCACTCATTTGTATCGCCTCCTGTTCGGGCGCCTTTGGGGTTCGCGGTGAGGTGAAGATAAAATCTTT
>JAJFFM010000109.1 GCA_021776675.1 Robiginitomaculum sp. | reverse complement strand
AAAATGCTCGCGAAGTGAAAGCACCTACAGGCTCTGAAATAACCTGCAAAAGCTGGCAGACCGAAGCACCCTACCGGATGCTGATGAATAATCTGGATCCGGATATCGCAGAACATCCTGACGAATTGGTAGTTTACGGCGGCATTGGCCGTGCCGCACGCTCTTGGGCTGATTTTGATAAAATCACCGAGAGCCTCGAGAAGCTAGAAGATAACGAAACCCTTTTGGTGCAATCAGGAAAACCGGTTGGCGTCTTTAGAACTCACGATGAAGCCCCGCGTGTTCTTATCGCCAATTCCAATCTCGTCCCCCATTGGGCGACATGGGACCATTTTAACGAGCTCGATAAAAAAGGTCTAATGATGTACGGGCAAATGACGGCGGGCTCGTGGATATATATCGGCACCCAAGGCATTGTCCAAGGCACTTATGAGACATTTGTCGAGGCCGGCCGACAACATTACGGCGGTGATTTGACGGGCAAATGGATTTTAACAGCAGGTCTTGGCGGCATGGGCGGGGCGCAACCTTTGGCGGCGACCATGGCGGGCGCGTCTTGCTTAGCCGTGGAATGCGACGAAACCCGTATCGATTTCCGCCTGCGCACCGGATATGTGGACGCAAAAGCCAAAACATTAGACGAAGCTCTGGCTTATATCAAAGACGCCACCAGCAAAGGCAAAGCTCTGTCGGTTGGGTTGCTCGGCAATGCGGCGGATATTTTCCCAGAGATTTATGCACGCGGCATCAGGCCCGATATGGTCACAGATCAGACATCTGCACATGACCCTATTAACGGATACCTACCCCAAAATTGGACTATGACCGAATGGATCAGCAAGCGCGAAAGCAATAAAAAGGCTACCCAAAAAGACATTGAGAAAGCCGCGTGCGCAAGTATGAAAGTCCATGTTGCCGCCATGCTCGATTTTGAAAAAGCGGGTGTGCCGACATTTGATTACGGCAATAATATTCGCCAAGTGGCCTATGATGAGGGCCTAGAGAACGCCTTTGATTTTCCGGGGTTTGTGCCTGCTTATATCAGGCCGTTATTTTGTAAAGGTATTGGCCCGTTTCGTTGGGTGGCATTATCCGGCGACCCCGAAGATATCTATAAGACAGACGCCAAGGTCAAAGAGCTTATCCCTGATAATCCGCATTTGCATAACTGGCTCGACATGGCGCGTGACCGCATTCAGTTCCAAGGTCTGCCCGCACGCATATGTTGGGTTGGTCTGGGTGAGCGGCATAAATTAGGTCTGGCATTTAACGAAATGGTACGCACGGGCGAATTGTCCGCACCTGTGGTCATTGGCCGCGATCATCTGGATAGTGGTTCTGTGGCCAGCCCTAACCGTGAAACCGAAAGCATGAAAGACGGCTCTGATGCCGTATCCGATTGGCCGCTATTAAATGCACTGCTCAACACGGCTAGCGGTGCCACATGGGTTAGCCTGCATCACGGCGGTGGCGTTGGCATGGGTTTCTCTCAACATAGCGGCATCGTCATTTGCGCCGACGGCACAGACATGGCGGCGCGCAAATTAGAACGTGTTCTGTGGAACGACCCGGCAACAGGTGTCATGCGCCACGCAGATGCTGGCTACGAAATCGCCAAAAAATGCGCACGGGAACATGAATTGAACCTACCGGGGATTTTATAAAGGGAATAATAGAAGCCCTTGACGCCGGAATCCCAACTGTGCGAATCCTTAGACGAATCAGTTTGTTTTGGGAGCTTATGTGCGCAATCGAGGGGACATGTTAAACCGAGCAGAAGCTTTGGAGCTTTGGCACCGGGTTAATCTTGGTTCTGTGTTATCGGCGGGGGCCGATTTAAGCGCGCGGCAAATGGCTATTCTGACCACAGTTTATATGGAAACAGGGCCGCACACGGTACGGTCTTTAGCCCAGCACCTTGATATTACAATTTCACCAGTAACCCGCGCACTTGATACATTAGGACGGCACGGCTTGGTGGACAGAGGGCCTGACCCTGCGGATAAGCGATCGGTCTTGGTGCACCGCACCGCCCAAGGTTCGCGCTTCCTTTCTGATTTTGCTGAACGCATTCGTTTTGAGGCCCAGACACTTAAAAAGAGCCTAAAGGCCACTAAACCGAATTCATCCTCTAGTGCGGCAAAGGTCGCATAAATGAGTAAGCCAGACCCCAAGCCAGACGCAAGAACCACGCCCTACAAAGCTGACCTTGCCGCGAGCCATTTAAAAGACGTGGTCGAGGCCAAAAACTACGGCGATGCTATCCGCCATCAAGTGATGATGCCCGTTATCCCCCTCCATAAAACTCCGGCGAATGCTGGTATGATGGACACGCAATTATTGCTGGGTGCAGAATTTGATATTTATGACATCAATAATGGCTGGGCTTGGGGGCAGGAAGTTCAGGCAGATGGAAAAGGTTATGTGGGCTATGTGCCCAATATGGCATTGGCGCGCGGCGGTAACGAGCCAACCCACCGCATTAGTGTGATACGTGCACCCGTATTCATTAAACCAGATTTAAAAACGGCCATCCGTACCACTTTGCCGCTGAATGCCAAATTGTCAGTGGACGGACAGGACGGTGATTATTTCCGCGTTTCTAGTTTGGGCCATGATATGGGGTATGTGCACACCAACCACATCGCCGCCGTAAAAGATGCGGCAGGTGACTTTGCCGATATGTTTGTTTCTGTGGCAGAGTTACATCTTGGTCTGCCATATATATGGGGCGGCATTAGCCCAGACGGGGTGGATTGTTCGGGACTTGTACAAACTTCATTGCGCGCCGTAGGTTCGAACGCACCTCGTGATACGGATATGCAAGAGGTTGGTCTCGGCACAGAGATAGATAAAGACACAGACCTAAAACGCGGCGATCTGATTTTCTGGAAAGGTCATGTGGGTATAATGCGCGATGCAACGACACTCCTGCATGCCAATGCTTATCACATGCTTGTGGCTGGTGAACCCCTAGCGCAGGCCGTTACCCGCATAGAAAAATCTGCAGGTCCGGTGACCTCAATAAAGCGAATTTAATTTGGGGGAGTTATGCCCATAGACATCTCTGGAAACTGGTGTGGAATATACTACTATCCCTCAAGCTACTCCATGCATTTTTCCCATATTGAAATGCCGCCCGTTCATTTTGATGCTAAAATTAAACAACACGGTGGCGCTGTGCATGGGCAAATCAGTGAGGAAAATACATTTGCCCGTGAAGCAGAAGCGATATTGATTTCTAATCTATCAGGGTATGTAGTTGGTGGAATTATTGGATTTGAAAAATCCTATTGTAGCGGTGAAAATGCAATGCACACGGTCGATTATCATGGATATATTACTGATAAAGGGCGTAAAATTAGCGGGCATTGGCAAATTGATGCGTTCTCTGGCACATTTACAATGTGCCGTGATGCCTCAGATATAGCATTAGCAAAGAAAGAAAAATTAAAGGAACCTGCAAACGCTTAATAAAGCTCGGCAGATTACCCCTAGTGACCACCCTCTACAGGCACTACTTCTTCATTGACTTCTTCAGTAACCTCTTCGACGATCTCTTCAACCACATCGCCAGCCATTTCTACAACTGTATCTGCACCGTCTTGAGCCATGCCCTCGGCTATTTCTGGTATCTCAACAACAGCAACCAATTGTTCTTGCGGTGCGTCTGCGGCCAAACGTAAAAACTCGATTAGCGCAGCACGGTCAGCTTCTTTTTTCAGGCCGTTGAACGACATTTTGGTTTTCGTGATATAGTCTTTTGGTTTGGTCAGAAACGCGTCGAGCTCTTCGTAACCCCAAGAACCACCTTTAGCGCTCATGCCAGCGGAATAAGAAAACCCTTCCGTTGCCGCCATTGGACGACCAAGGATATTCCATAGCGCCGGGCCCGTACCGTCTTTGCCGCCCGCAACAGCCGTATGACAAGACTTACATTTTTTAAATACTTTCGCGCCTTTTACTGCATCCCGTCCATCAAGCCAAGACGGGCTTGGGAATGCGATTTCAACCACTTCCACATGGGCGGCTTCTGTTTCTACAGCCAAGCTATAAGCAAATTTTTCAGGCTCTGGCACGTCAGGGTGCATCACCACATTTGAGAATTTGTTGATCATTATAATCCCCAGACCAGACGCAAGCAGCGCACCCAATACCTTATTAACAAACAAACCGCTCATGAAATCCTCCTCTAACACACCCTAGACACTTCTTGGGCGTCAAAAATCTGTCCCTGTATTATAATTTATCTACCCATTTGCAAATGTTTTTATGCCGAAGACGGGTTTAAATTCTTGCCCAAGACACAACAAACTGGCTAAACGGGGCTGTGAGCAATGAAACAGAGCATAATCTGACCCCATTAGTGGTTATTCCAGCGCGTATGGCGTCCGCCCGTTTGCCCGGAAAACCGCTTGCCGATATTGGCGGCGTGCCGATGGTTGTTCACGTATTGCAAAGAGCTTTGGCGGCCAATGTAGGACCGGTGGTTGTCGCGTGCGCCGAAGTGGAAATTATGGACGCAGTGAGAGCTGGCGGCGGCACTGCCGTATTAACGGACCCGATCTTGCCGTCAGGCACAGACCGCGTGCGTGCCGCTGCTGAAATTATAGACCCAAATGGTGCATATAATTGTGTAATAAATGTACAAGGCGACTTACCAACGCTTGACCCTTTGGCCATAAGCGCCGCAGTAGATGTCCTGGCTGAAGTGCCCGCCTGTGATATTTCAACCTTAGTTGTTGCGACAGAGGACCCCCGTGAAATTGCTGACCCAAATGTGGTCAAGGCGGTGCTGTCTATGGATGATGAAAAGCGCGGCCAAAAACGAGGAAGAGCCCTATATTTTACCCGTGCCAGCGCACCGTGGGGCGACGGGCCCGCCCAATATCCCATATGGCACCATGTGGGTATTTATGCGTATCGCCGCAGCGCCCTCGACACATTTTGCGCCTTACCGCCGTCGCCGCTAGAAAGGCGCGAAAAATTAGAACAGCTCCGCGCCCTTGAAGCTGGCATGCGCATAGACGCCGCGGTCATTGACAGCGAGCCTCACGGCGTAGATACCCCCGAAGACTTACAAAGAGCTATTAAAATAATAACGGGTAAAATAATAACGGGTAAAATTATAACAGATTAAATTATTACAGGACCAAAAACATGAGCAAACTTATAGTATATCAAGGCGAAGAAGGTGCGTTTTCTCACCTCGCTTGCTCGACCTATTACCCGGACGCGGAAGCCGTATCTTGTCGTAGCTTCGCCCATGCGTTTGAGCTTGTGCGTGGTGGCAATGCTGATATGGCAATGATCCCAGTTGAAAACTCCTTGGCAGGACGCGTATCAGACATTTATCATCTGCTCCCAGAAGGCGGGCTGCATATTGTTGCTGAGCATTATTTACCTGTACATCATAACCTGCTGGCTTTGCCCGGTGTAAAACGCGAGCAAATTAAAGCGGCTTATTCGCATCCTATGGCTTTGTCGCAAGTTAGGCACCGCCTTAGAAATTGGGGTATTTTAGCCAGAGGTGATTTGGACACAGCCGGTGCAGCAAAAAAGGTCGCAGACAGCGCAGACACGTCTATCGCGGCTATCGCCTCAAGTCTTGCCGCACAAATTTACGGCTTAGAGATTTTGGATGCTAATATCGAAGATGCCAGCCACAATACTACGCGGTTTTTAACATTGGCTAAGTCGGCACAAATTCCTAAGCGAGGCGGTGAGAAAGTCGTCACCAGCTTCGTATTTAAAGTCCGTAATATTCCCGCAGCCCTCTATAAGGCCATGGGCGGCTTTGCTACGAACGGCATTAATATGACCAAGCTAGAAAGTTATATGCTCGAAGGCTCGTTCACGGCCACACAATTTTACGCCGACGTCGAGGCGCATCCCGAAGACCCGGGCATGATACATGCGCTGGAGGAATTGCAGTTTTTCACAGATTATGTTTATATGCTTGGCACATATATCGCAGACGGCTCACGAGAAACCTAAGGTTGGTGACGTAAAACATTAAAGTCACATAAAACGTGGGGTTAGACACGGGAAGTGTGTAACCGCTCACAGAAAGTTTAGCCTTGGTGATTTCCTCTTTGCCGTGCTTGGCACTAATAAGAGGGCGACTAATAGCGGCACGAACGATACGGAGAAGAATTATGTCGAGTTGGTTTAAAGTTTTATTTGCAACACTGATTTTGTGCGCAGGCGCATTGAGTGCGGCACAATCAGCACACGCTAAATCCGATGAGGTTTATACAAGCTGGCGCAACAATCTAGCCGTCGGCGGTTATGATGTAGTTAGCTTTCACCATGGCAGTCCCGTGGAAGGCAAGCCTAAGCTGGTCACAAGTTGGCACGGCGCAAACTGGTTGTTCACCAATCAAGCCAACCTTGATACTTTTTTAGCTGAACCAGAAAAATACGCCCCTGCCTATGGCGGTTATTGTGCTTGGGCGCTCGCCAAAAATAAACTGGCCAAAGGCAAGCCGAAACACTGGACCATAAAGGACGGGATTTTGTACCTAAATTTTAACAAAAAGATCAAAGACAGGTGGCTCACCGATATTGACGGGTTCATCGTCAAAGGTGATGCAAATTGGCCAGCAATTTTAGAGGACTAGATTTTAGAAGATTAAGTCGGCCTAATTTTCTAATTTGCTACTCTTCCAACCACGCTTTGACCAATTGATGAGCAATAGTAAATTCTGGTGGGCGGATGAACGCATTATCCGTGCCTGCAAAAACACCCCTTACGGTTTCTTTGCTGAACCATTTTGCGTCGGCTAGTTCTTTGGTGTCCAATGTAATTTTAGTATTTTTAGCGGTACAAAACATACCCATCATCAATTGCCCGGGAAAAGGCCAAGGTTGTGAGAATTTATAAATAGGGTTCTCGACATCGATATTGGCTTCTTCTTTAACTTCCCTGATGCAGGCCTCAGATAGGCTTTCGCCCGGCGAAACAAAGCCGGCCAACGCAGAATATGCGCCCTCTGGCCATTCTGGCCCGCGTCCAAGCAAGCAATTGTCTCCGTCTAGAATCAACATAATCACCACAGGGTTAACCCGCGGAAAATGATCGGTGTCGCAAGTTGGGCAGTTGCGGGTAACGCCACCGGCTTGCGGCTTACTTTCTGCGCCGCAATTCGAGCAAAATCTATGTGAACGGTGCCAATCAAATAACGACTTAGCCCGCCCAGCCAATGCCAATTCCCGTGCATCCATAAAATCTGCTAAATCACGTAATGTCTCCAATGCCCCGCCTTTAACCAAAGCTAATGCCTCATCCTCTTTGGCGAGAGAAAAGGTAAATTGTGGTATATTACCGTCTAGCCCCAAAAATAACGGCCCGGGATCATACAAATGCGCACCTTTAATCTGCGACGGGTGCATTTGTACCAAGCTGCCGTTTTTTACCAAAAACTTACCGTGAAACATGGCAAATGCTCTGGCGTTATCAGCCGTAAGAAAAGTGTTTAAGTCACCACTTGAACGCAAATTCTCAGCTAAATCTAAGGGTGCGCCTGCAAAGGCAATTGGTGTATTGGAAGTCATAATGCGTCTTTTGTAACGGTGGCTTATCAACCCCTTAAATAAGCAGAGGATATAGTCGTTACAAGGGATAAAACATCTGGCTGTACGTTGTATTTTTACCACAGAGATCAACTAAAACCACAAAAGAAGAGGCATAAGTAGTAATTGTGAATATTACGCTTTAATCTTTAGCTTGCGACCTCGTTTTCTGCGAGGTATTTGCAAATTCAATAAATACATATTTATGGAGATTATTATGAAGAAACTTATTTTATTGTCTGCAGCGGCTCTTGGCCTAGCAGCAACACCTGCCTTTGCGGGTGAAGATGGGCAAGCCTATGTTAATATTGGCGGCACCGTCATCAACGACGGCGGCTTAGCTATTACAGGCCGTGTTGGCTATAATTTCGCTCAATATTTTGGCGTTGAAGGCGAAGGTTCATTTGGGGTTTCTGACTCTTCTGATTCGGGTATAGATACAGGGATAAATTATTCAATTGCAGGCTTTGGCGTAGCCCGTATGCCTTTAGGGGAGCAATTTAGTGTGTTTGGTCGTGTTGGCTACCACTCTACAGAAGCTGAGGGTTCGGGCTTCGGGGTTACCGTAACACAGACTTTTGATGGCATTGCTTTTGGTGGTGGTGTCGAGTTTATGCTTGATGAAAAAAATGGTTTCAGAGCAGAATATACAAACTTTGACGGTAGTGTTGCCGGTGTTGGTGGCAGTGTCGATACCTTTAGTGCCTCTTATGTTCGTAAGTTTTAATTATTAATTTAACCAATCTATTATGGCTTCGGAAACTGTGTTTTCGAAGCCATTTTTTATTCTTCTTGATTTTTTTATTATTACCGCCATATAGCCCTTGGAAGGTTGGCTGTGGACGGACGTCTCGCCAACCCGGTCAGATCGGGAACGAAGCAGCCGTAACGAGTTTTGTTCGGGTCACTGTTCAGCCTTCCACTCTTCGAAGCCGGTTTGTGTAGCAAAATTTTTGATCCTGAGAATCAAAAATAGGCGAAGAAGGCCACGGCAGTGGCACCCAGCTCTTATTACAAACCCCAGTTTTCTTATATCGCTCACGGCGATGCGTAAGAACGCACGCCTGCGCGAACGCGGCGCATTAGCACCGACGGGCGCCTCTAGATTTATTATGGTGGCCTTGCCTCGCTTTGCTCGGTACCGACCCTAAAAACATCAACATCGTATTGTTTTCTTAAAACGCGCAAAACATCTACTGGTACTATAAATGTTTTGCTTTATAAGGTTTGCATGAACGATAAACCTACATCCAAAAATTATCAGGTTCTGGCGCGCAAATACCGCCCTATGACCTTTGAAGATATGATCGGACAAGAGCCATTGGTCAAAACCTTGACCAATGCGTTTAAAACCGGACGGGTAGCCCATGCATTTATGCTCACCGGGGTACGCGGTATCGGTAAGACAACAACCGCAAGATTGCTGGCGCGGGCACTGAATTATCAAAGCGATGACCATGACGGCCCGAGTGTTAAATTAGAACCTGCGGGCGTTCATTGTGATGCCATTAACCGCTCATCTCATTTGGATGTTATGGAGATGGACGCCGCGTCCCGTACTGGTGTGGGTGATATTCGCGAAATTTTGGACAGTGTTCGCTACGGCCCCGTAGAAGCGCGCTACAAAGTCTATATTATCGACGAAGTCCATATGTTATCACAACAAGCATTTAATGCCCTGCTGAAAACTTTGGAAGAGCCGCCGGACCATGCAAAGTTTATTTTTGCCACCACGGAAATTCGTAAAATTCCGATCACGGTTTTATCTCGTTGTCAGCGGTTTGATTTACGCCGCGTCGAAGCAGATGAACTTTGCAAGCATTTGGCTAATATCTGCAAACAAGAAAATGCCAATATTTCAGAAGACGGATTGATGTTAATCGCACGGGCCGCCGAAGGTTCGGTCCGCGACGGCTTGTCTTTACTTGACCAAGCCATTGTACAAGCGGAAGGCAGCGCAGAAGTTAGCGCAGAAGATATCCGCCTCATGCTCGGTCTAGCCGATAGAACCCGCGTGCTGGAATTATTTGCATCAGCGGTGTGCGGCGACGCCAAAGGTGCGCTGAACGAAGTGCGCGCACAATATACGGACGGTGCAGACCCTGCTGTGATTGTCCGAGATTTACTTGATATTTGCCATGAGGTTTCCCGCGCCAAAGCGCTAGGGGAGGCTTGCGAATTTGATATGGCGCCCGACCAAATAACGCGGCTGCATGATTTAGCTGGTTCGCTAACCATGGGACAAATTACGCGGGCTTGGCAAATGTTGCTCA
>JAJFFM010000108.1 GCA_021776675.1 Robiginitomaculum sp. | reverse complement strand
ATTATTTTTTGTATTTTCTGCCATAACTATTCCCTAATGCAGCCCATTTTACGCAGCATGTTCTTTGGCGCTTCGTTTTTGCGCGTAAGCCTCAGCCGCAGCCCGTACCCATATACCGTCTTTTGCCGCTGCGCGCCGTGCACGTATTCGGTCTTTGCCGCAGATGCCGCCGTCTTTTATTACGGCCCAAAACTCGTCCCAGTTAATCTCGCCGTGGTCGTAAGAGCCGCGCTCCTCATTCCATTTTAAGTCCGGATCAGGAATAGTTAGGCCAAGAAACTCGGCTTGTTGAACGGTTGCGTCTATAAAGCGTTGACGTAATTCGTCGTTGGAATGGCGCTTAATCTTCCATTTCATATTTTGCGAAGAATGGGTCGATGCACTATCACTTGGTCCGAACATCATCAAAGATGGCCACCAAAACCGGTTAAGGCTATCTTGCGCCAAAGCCTTTTGCTCGGCGCTGCCTTGTGCCAATACGGTGACAATTTCATAACCTTGACGTTGGTGGAAACTTTCTTCCTTGCATACGCGCACCATGGCGCGGGCATAGGGGCCGTAAGAACAGCGACATAAAGGGATTTGATTGGTAACCGCCGCACCGTCAACCAGCCAACCGATGGTGCCAATATCGGCCCAAGTCGGGGTTGGGTAATTAAAAATCGTCGAATATTTAGCTTTGCCCGAAAGTAAATCCGCAACCATATCATCGCGGGAACGACCCAAAGTTTCTGCGGCGGAATATAGGTATAATCCGTGGCCTGCCTCATCTTGGATTTTTGCGAGCAATATCAATTTGCGCTTTAAGGTTGGCGCGCGTGTTACCCAATTGCCTTCGGGTAATTGACCAACTATTTCTGAATGGGCGTGTTGAGAGATTTGGCGCACCAAAGTCTGTCGGTAACGTTCCGGCGTTTGGTCTTTGGCTTCGATAACATCGCCATTATCAATGCGCGCCTGAAATGCGTCCCATAGCTTGGCATCATCTAAGGGTGAGGTGGGTAAAACCTGCTGGTCAGCAGATTTTTTTTCTTTATCGGTTCTAAGATCAGTTGAATACATGAAGCCTCTTTACATAAATTAGACCAAACGGTCAAATTATTATTTTATTCGCTTATAGAGGGTATTTGCTTGCCGTTTTGTCACATGTCCTTCACACATTTTTGTCTTGCGCTGATTAAACTTCGCTTTACTTTAGGGGGTTATAGAATCGTCAAATAATAAGAGAGAGCCCCTGCATGAGCCCTACGAACGCCACCGAAAATTCGCAAAAATCAAACAATGATGCACCCCTAACAGCCAAAGAGTGGATGCGATTGATGATGGCTTACCGCCAACCTAAATTGCTCCGAAGCTTGTTTGAAATCGGTGTAACTTTCTTACCATTTATTGCCCTTTGCGTGCTGTCCTATTTTGCTTTGAATATCAGCGTCTTCCTAAGCTTTGGTCTGTCATTATTAGCAGCCGGTTTTTTGGTGCGTTTGTTTATCATTCAGCATGATTGTTCTCACGGCGCATTCTTTAAGCAAAAAAAGCTCAATGAATGGGTTGGACGGATCATTGGGGTTGTCACCATGACGCCGTTTTCTATCTGGAAGCGGGCACATTTGACCCATCATGCCTCATCAGGAAACCTAGAGAAGCGCGGCATAGGCGACATACATATGTTGACCGTCGAAGAGTACAAATCCCGCTCCCCGAAACAGCGGTTTTTTTACCGTCTATATCGCCATCCAATAGTAATGTTCCTTATTGGGCCAATTTACATTTTTCTTCTCTCCCAGCGCCTACCGGACAAATTTTTACGTAAAGAACCTAGATACTGGTTCAGCGCTATGGGTACAAATTTATTTATCGTCGCATTGGTCGGAACAATTATTTATTTCTTCGGCCTTAAAACGTTTCTTTTAATTTACGTGCCGATGGTTGTTGCCGCTGGCGCAATGGGTGTCTGGATGTTTTTTGTCCAACACCAATTCGAAGATACGGTTTGGGACGACGGCGAAAAGTGGAACCGCAATGAAGCCGCTATTTTCGGTAGCTCTCATTATGATTTGCCAGCACCCTTACGTTGGATTACCGGCAATATTGGTATCCATCATGTGCACCACTTAAATTCCCGTATTCCGTTTTACCGCCTGACCGAAGCCCTGCGCGACCATCCAAAATTGGTCAACGTCAAACGCTTAACAATGGCGCAAAGCTTGAGATGCGTGAAACTGAAACTATGGTGCGAAGAGAAGCGCAAGCTCGTCACGATTAAAGCGGCAATGGCGGGTTAATTATGTATCTTCAAAGGCCACCATGGTCAGTAGTTCATAGCGCGCGCAGACATCATCGTTTTGATTGGTAATTTCTACGTCCCAACCCACTTCTCCGTAGTCCTCGGTGCGGCGTTTTTTACGCTTTACTGTTAGCTGCACTTTAATCTCATCGCCTGCGTAGACCGGGGTCATGAAAGCTAGATTGTTCAGACCTGTATTGGCGAGGACGGGGCCAGGGTCTGGGGAGACGAATAGGCCTGCCGCCCATGATAGGAGTAAATATCCGTGCGCAACCCTGTCTTCGAAAAACGGGTTGGCTTTGGCGGCCTCTGCATTCATATGGGCGTAGAAAGTATCGCCCGTAGAATTGGCGAACAGTTCGATATCATTTAGGGTAACTTTGCGAGATTTGGTATGGAGCTGATCACCGATATGTAGGTCTTTATAAATGCGTCTGAACGGATGGGTTTTGGTTTTGCGGGCTTGTGCGCCCGGTATCCATTCACCGGTAATATTTGCAATTACGGACGGGCTACCTTGTATGGCCGTGCGCTGCATATAATGCATGACGCCGCGCACGCCGCCCATTTCTTCGCCGCCGCCTGCACGTCCCGGCCCGCCGTGAACAAGATTAGGTAGGGGTGAGCCGTGGCCAGTGCTTTCGCTTGCGCTTGTGCGGTCACTGATCAACATACGCCCGTGAAAGGCGCTCGCGCCCATGACAAGATCGCGGGTGAAGCCGCCGTTATAGCTAAACACAGAAGCCACCAATGACCCACCACCTTTTTGCAGCAAGGTTACGGCTTCCTCGGTATCTACATAGCCCATTAACGTGCTGACCGGGCCAAAAGCTTCGACGCTATGGACATTGGTTTTCTCAAGTGGATTGTCACAGCGCATGACGATAGGCTCAAGATATGCACCATTGCCTTTTGTAAATTTGTCCGCATTACCGATGACGATTGGGTTTTCTGCGCTCAATACGCCGAGCTTTTCCAGCACATCCGCCCGTTGCCCCATACCCGCCAGTGCACCCATGCGGGTGCTTTTCTCGCGCGGGTTTCCAATAGATATCGTTGCCAGACGTTCGCTTAATGCTTTTACCGCCGCGTCCATAAACTTATGCGGCACCATTGCGCGGCGAATAGCCGTACATTTTTGTCCGGCCTTGACGGAAATCTCAGAAGCGACTTCTTTGATAAATAAATCAAATTCTGCGGTGCCGGGCGCGGCGTCCAGACCAAGCACACACCCGTTCAAACTGTCTTGTTCGGCTATAAAGCGGGTGGAATTTCCAATGATATTGGGCTTACTGCGGAGCACCTGCGCCGTACTGGCCGAACCTGTAAACGAGATTACATCTTGGCAGGTGACATAGTCGAGTAGGTCTCCGGTGGAGCCACAAATCAACTGCACCGCGCCTTTTGGGAGTATATCCGATTCCACCATCATCCGCACTATAGCTTCGGTCAAATATGATCCGTCACTGGCAGGTTTTATGATTGTGGGTACACCTGCAATAAAGGCGGGGCCAAACTTTTCAAGCGCGCCCCAGACCGGGAAATTATAAGCGTTGATGTGCACGGCTGCGCCTTGCAGCGGCATAGCAATATGCTGACCCATAAATGTGCCGCCGCGCGATAAAGGTTCTAGGCCTCCGTCCACGAAAACATTTTTGCTCGCACTGGAACCATCAGGGGATCCATCAGGCATTTCGCGCCTTGCTTTGCCCGACACCGCGAACAAAGTCATAAACCCACCTTCAATGTCTATCCAACTATCGGAACGGGTTGCCCCTGTGGAATAAGACAGCTCGTATAGTTCTTCCTTGCGAGCCATCATATAGCTGGCCAAAGCCTTCAGCATATAGGCGCGGTCATGGAAGCCGTAATTTCGTAAATTCGCGCCGCCGACCATACGGGCATGCTCCAACATAGAGCCAAAGTCTAAACCTGCTGATGAAGTTTGCGCAACGACCTTGCCCGTTACAGAATCGCGCAAATCTCTAAGGCCAGATGTACCCGCAACCCATTTCCCTTCGGCGTAATTTTCCAGCAGCATAAACATCCTTATTTTAAGAATTGATTGATCGGTCAAACATTGCCATAAACTTCAAAACTGTCAAAGCAAATAAAATGGAGTGCTCCATGAGCCAAGCAAGCGAACAGCCGAGTATATTATATGAGAAGATAAATGGTATAGCGGTTGTGACTTTAAACCGTCCTGACAAGTTGAATTCATTCAACGAGACAATGCACCAAGCCCTCGTGCTTACCTTAGATAAGATAGACGCAGATGAAAATGTGCGGTGTTTGCTACTGACCGGTGCTGGGCGTGGGTTTTGCGCCGGACAGGATTTGGGCGACCGCAATGTTAGCGCCAAGAACGGAAAAAGTGCGCAGAAAACTGACCTAGGCATTACCGTAGGCACATATTATAACCCGCTGATTAAACGCCTTCATGCCAGTAAAATTCCGACCGTCTGTGCCGTTAACGGCGTCGCGGCTGGTGCGGGCGCTAATATTGCGCTGGCCTGCGATATTGTAATTGCCGCTAGCTCCGCAAAATTCGTGGAAGTGTTTTCCAATATTGGCCTATTGCCCGATAGCGGCGGTACATATCATTTGCCCCGCCATATTGGTTTAGCGCGCGCATTGGGTCTGTCTTTGTTGGCCACACCGCTTGAAGCCAAAAAGGCAAAAAAGTGGGGATTGATATGGGATGTGTGTGACCCTACGGATTTGATGAATGAAGCCATGAAGCTTGCCGAAAACCTTGCGGCCAAACCGCCCGTCGGCCTTGCTCTTAACCGCGCGGCCATTCGGGCAAGTTTTAATAACACGATTGATGAGCAATTAGAATTGGAACGGTTGTCCATGCAAAAAGCGGGCTTTACCGACGATTACGCCGAAGCCGTTTCAGCCTTCATGGAAAAACGCAAACCGACATTTACTGGCCAATAAGAAGAGAAGTAAGAAGAGAAATAAGATGAGAAAATCTGTAACCGAAGCTTTTATTTGCGATGCTATTCGTACGCCTGTGGGCCGTTACGGCGGCGGATTGTCTAGTGTCCGCGCCGACGATTTGGCGGCTATTCCTCTGCAGGCTTTGATGCAGCGCAATAAGGATGTGGATTGGGCAAAAATTGATGATGTATTTATGGGCTGTGCTAATCAAGCCGGTGAAGACAACCGTAATGTCGCTCGCATGGCAAGTTTGCTTGCGGGTTTGCCAATGGATGTGCCAGGCGTAACGCTTAACCGTCTGTGCGGTTCGGGGTTGGACGCCATTGTGCAGGCTTCGCGACTGATTAAATCCGGCGAAGGTGAACTGGCCATCGCAGGTGGTGTCGAGAGCATGTCGCGCGCGCCATTTGTATCTGCTAAGGCCACCGCAGCATTTTCTCGCAACGCAGAAACTTACGACACGACAATCGGCTGGCGGTTCGTCAACAAGCTAATGGCAGCGCAATATGGTACGGATTCCATGCCGGAGACGGCAGAAAATGTGGCCGATGATTTCAGTATTTCTCGCGCCGACCAAGATGCATTCGCCTATAATTCGCAAGTGAAAGCCAAAGACGCACAGGACGCAGGTCGTTTGGCTGAAGAAATAATTCCCGTAAAGATACCCGGCCGTAAAGGTGCCGTGACCACCGTCGAGTACGACGAACATTTGCGTTTATCGCCGCCGGATGTGTTGGCTAAACTGCGCACACCATTTCGCGAAAGCGGCACGATAACGGCTGGTAATGCGTCGGGCATTAACGACGGGGCGGCAGCCATGTTGGTGGCGTCGGCAGTGGCGGCCAAAGCATATAACCTCACCCCTCGCGCCCGCATAGTCGGGGCGGCGGTTGCAGGGGTTGCGCCGCGCATTATGGGTATTGGGCCTGTGCCTGCGGTTCGTAAAGTTTTGGCGCAGACGGGATTATCGCTCGCCCAAATGGACGTGATTGAACTGAACGAAGCCTTTGCGGCGCAATCACTTGCCGTGGTACGGGAACTTGGCTTGGCGGATAACGACCCACGTATCAATCCAAACGGCGGTGCTATTGCTATTGGCCATCCCCTCGGCATGAGCGGCACACGCATTGCTGGGTCCGCACTGCATCAATTAGGGCGCACAGGCGGTCGCTACGGCCTGATAACCATGTGTATTGGTGTCGGGCAGGGTATTGCCTGCGTGATCGAGCGCGTCTAATGGCAAGGCTACGGGCACAAGATTATAATTCCAAACGCGAGCGCATCAAGGTCAGCGCCACGGCTTTGTTTGCGGACAAAGGATTTTACGGTACGTCAATTATCGACATTGCCAAGGCTTGTAATACGGTCAAATCCCGCCTGTATTATTACTTCCCCTCCAAGGGGCAATTATTCTACGAAATTGTCAAAGACCACGCCGTAGTTTTGGTGGAAACTTTGCTCCCTATTTTGCAAAATCAGGAATTAGATGCTAGAACTCGCCTAGGGCAGTACGCAAAAGAATTGCTCGGTATGAACGTTCAATACCGCGCCCAACACAAGCTCATTTTAAATGAACTTGGTGCACTGACAGATGCGCAATCACGAGAAATAAACTTTCACCTACGCCGTAATGTCGAAGCTCTATATCCGACACTGATAGAATTAAACCCTAAGCTCAGAGACAATGAACATCTGCATTTTCCCACTGCCATGATGTTTGTCGGTATGATCAACTGGACCCATACTTGGTATACCCAGCCTGAAAATGAAAGTTCTGGAAACTTATCGGTCGATGCATTTGCGCAGCTCTTGTGTGATACTTTTTTGGACGGTTACTCTGATAGTTACTCTGATAGTTACTCTGATAGCTACTCTGATAGTTACTCTGATAGCTACTCTGGGTGAGAAACTTCCATATCTGCACTTTGGTTTGATTTTTTACGCGAGCCACCATTTACCTTATCCATCCGCCCAACCAATCCGCCTTGAACTATGATTATAGAAATGCCGACAATCACGAATATATGCCCCATTCGCTCCGGCCCCCAGCCATAACGATTACCAACCAACAAAGGTGTCACTGGATCCATCAACGCGCCCGTGGTTGAGACCAGAAAAATGAACAAACAAAAAGTTATTAATATGGGATGCGCCGCGACTTTCTTAATTGCTTCTAAGCGCGTAACGCGCGGCTTAGAAAGAATTTCTTGGCGGTGGGTTTCCTCCAATGTCTCTTTAAACAGGAAAATTATCGCCAATATTGCCATCAGTGAGAACGCCGCGTAAGCCGTTGCGATATTGCCCGCCATCAGGCCAGCAAATGCGCGCGATAGTAAAATCATCTCAGGCGTCTTGGCAAATATCATCAAAATATAAGCCAAAAATGCACCTGACAAAGCGATTGCCAATACGGGTTTGCGTCCGATACGGTCAGATAATGCGCCCCAAAACGGCCCCGCGATAAATTGGCCTATGGAGTATGTAGCAATAATAATCGACGCATAGGCTGGCCCCACGCCCATGTTTTCAAGCACAAACATGATGGACGGCAACAGAATCCCGAACCCGGCAATGTCCAATAAAATAATAAAAAACAATATGCGCATAAAGTCCCCTTGCTCGCCCTTAGAGGAGATAAGTATAAAACGCAAATCCAGGACTTTATATTTCCTTGGCTTTACCTATGTAGTGCAAAACACTTGGCGGCCATAGATAAATATTTAGGTGAAATTATTCTTCCTGTTTTGGGGTCGCCCATGAACCTTCGGCGTTTTCATCATATTCATCTTTGCTATCATCGGTGTAAATATCTTCGATGATTACAGTGCCACCCCTATTCACCATGCCGCGGCGGCGCATGACCACAGCTTTATCATGAAGTTCGTTCATGAGCCTGGCGATTTCTGGTGGCACGCCAATTGGCGCTATAATGTCGTCCGTAGACCGACTTACATATGAAGCCATAGGCATGGTACCACCGATAAGGTCCGCGACCATATCATCATATCTATCAATGACAATCGGCTTGTCCCGCTGTAATTCCTCTGTAACTTCCGGTGTCGTATACTTCGCCAAATGTGTTTTAAGGTCTAGGGGCCAATTTTCAAAAAAATGAGGTCTAGCCTCTTCGTATAATACAGAAACGTTCAGTGTATTTCTCTCTGCGTGAAACCCTCTAAGAGAATTAACAAATTCACGTGCATGCATGCTTAGAATTGTATCAACATTTTTACCAGTAATGGCATAGTTTTGCAAGGCTGGCCCACCTATATTCCCATAGAAGAACCCATATATGACTTTTGGGCTATCCCAGTTTTTATAAACAATATTTTCGCGTATATCTCTTAGACTAAGTTGCACGCCTTTAATTGTGACCAATTTAACATCGTGGAACGGTCGTTTGTCCGGCCCCAATAATAGGTTTGCCGGTTTTTTAGTAGGATAATTTAGGGCAATGTTTTCTATTACCAAAACATTGTGAAGATTATACCAAAAGGCAAGCTGTTCTTTTCTCTCTAGACTTGTCAAATCTATGTGATTGGCAATGCGAACTAAGTCTACTCGGTAAGCAGAAAGCTCACGTTTAAATTCATTGTCCATATAGGAGAATGTTACGCGACTACCTTCAAGTCTATAGGCCGACTTGTGACCGCTAATAAACCGAGTGCCTACAGTAGGGCTGGGGCGTCTTGCACGGCGGCGAATAGAATCTCCAAGCCGCAGGACGATACTTTGTAATGCGGAGTCCCATATCTGATAATCAAGCACGGCCGTTCCGGTCTGCTGTTTGGGAGAAAATCTGTCATAAATAGATTTGTCTTGTTGCATAATAGAGAGGGGTTGTGGCTGCGATATGGTTTGACTGTTTCCTTGTGCATGGACATTTTGTCCCAAAACAGCAAAACCCATTGTTAATCCCACAGATGCCCACGCTGATTTTGTAAGGTAATTTGTCATTTTGATCTCTATATTACTTTTATCGAAAAGCAATAAATACACATACTTATTCAGATTACCAGACATTTTTTATGACGTTTGCGTGATAGGTATTTAAATATCTACTTATACACGCACAGGTTCATTGTAGGGATACACTTTTATTGACCTAAAACTAAGTGTGTTCAGACAAAAAAGATGTGCTAGAGAGCGCACAAGAAAGTGGATCAATGGAACTTGATATAAAAACCAATCCTAATATTAAACCGCCTGCTAAAATTCAGCTGGCTGGTTTGACGCGCGCAGAAATAGCTGAGGCACTGACGGAATTTGGTGTACCGCCCAAGCAAGTGCGGATGCGCGCCGGACAGATATTCCGCTGGGTCTATAATTACGGGGTTACGGATTGGGCGAGCATGACAAATATCGCCAAGGGACTGCGCGCGGAATTGGCGCAAAAATTTGAGCTGAACCGTCCCGAAATCGTCGAGCGGCAAATCAGTGTTGACGGCACCCGCAAATACCTCATCCGTATGGCACCGGGCATCGAAGTCGAGAGCGTATTTATTCCTGCTGTGTCTAAAACCGGTGCTTTGTGCGTGTCCTCGCAAGTCGGCTGTACCCTGACCTGTAAATTTTGCCATACGGGCAGCCAACGTTTGGTGCGCAATCTCACCGCCGCAGAAATCGCTCTGCAAGTTATGGTCGCCAAAGACGATCTTGAAGAATGGCCAAGTTCTAGCCCAAATCAGGAAGGTGGGCGCAAGCTGACCAATATCGTATTTATGGGCATGGGCGAGCCTCTCTATAATACCGAAGAAGTTGCCAAAGCCTTGGATATTATCTGTGACTGCGAAGGGTTAAGCTTTGGTCGTCGCCGTATTACATTGTCTACATCGGGTGTTGTGCCTGAAATCGTTTCTGCGGGCGAACGCACCAATGCAATGCTCGCAATATCCTTACATGCGGCCAATGATAAATTGCGCAGTTCTATTATGCCGATCAACAAGAAATACCCGCTGGCTGAGCTTATGAAGGCATGCCGTGCCTATCCCGGCCTATCCAATTCCAGACGCATCACATTTGAATATGTCATGCTTAAAGGTATCAATGACAGCCCCAAACATGCGGTGGAGTTAATAAACCTCTTGAAGGGCATTCCCGCCAAAGTTAACCTGATCCCGTTCAACCCGTGGCCGGGTAGTGATTATGAATGCTCGGACTGGGAAACCATCGAGCGTTTCGCCGATAAGGTCAATGCAGCCGGATATGCATCGCCCATCCGCACCCCCAGAGGCCGCGACATCTTTGCGGCTTGTGGTCAGCTTAAATCCGAAAGTGAAAAAATGCGGGCCAGTGAAAGACGCAAAGCTAAGAAAAACTAGGCTAATTTTATCGGTTTACGCATAAATTTGTTTGCCTTATGTTCTACCCATGACCGAGATTGATTCTAGACCTATTTCCGAACGCGCCATGGCAGGGGCGATGCAAGGTATGCATCCTGTCAGTAGTACAGGTTATCTGGCAGGCTATTTGGACGGGCTTAACCCTGAACAGCGCGAGGCGGTGGAATGTATTGACGGGCCGCTTTTGGTTTTGGCGGGCGCAGGTACGGGTAAGACGCGGGTTTTGACCACACGGTTTGCGCATATTTTGGCACAAGGGAAAGCTTATCCGTCGCAAATTTTGTGTGTGACCTTTACCAATAAAGCGGCGCGAGAAATGCGCGAGCGGGTTGGGTCTCTAATCGGTGCAGAGGTAGAAGGCTTGCCTTGGCTTGGGACATTTCATTCGATGGCGGCTAAAATCCTGCGTATCCATGCGGAACTTGTCGGGCTTAAATCAAGTTTCACTATTTTGGACACTGACGATCAATTGCGACTGCTTAAGCAGATTTTAAAAGCCGAAGACATTGACGAGAAACGCTGGACACCACGCCATCTCGGGCATTTGATTGATGGCTGGAAAAACAAAGGCAAAACGCCAGATAAATTATCTTCCGGTGATGGGTACGGGTTTGCCCCAAATAATTCAGGAAAGGGTCGCGGCGGGAAATTATACCGAATTTATCAAGAGCGTCTTAAGGCGCTTAACGCCGCAGATTTTGGCGATTTACTTTTACATAATTTGACTATTTTTCAAAACTACCCC
>JAJFFM010000107.1 GCA_021776675.1 Robiginitomaculum sp. | reverse complement strand
GATAGCCCTGCCCTGCAACAGGCACTTCGGGAACTGGAACATCTACATCCTAAGAAAATAGATTTGGGGTTGGAGCGTATAGAACGCGTCCTGAAAAAACTTGGTGACCCACAGCATAAATTACCGCCAACCATACATGTAGCCGGCACTAATGGCAAAGGTTCGACTACGGCATTCCTGCGCGCTATGGCCGAGGCCCAAGGATTAAGTGTACACGTCTATACATCTCCGCACCTAGTTAATTTTTGCGAGCGAATAATTTTAGCTGGCAATAAGATAGAGGAACCTGCTTTACGCGATATATTAGCCCGTGTGCGAGAGGCCAATGCAGATAATCCCCTATCGTTTTTCGAAGCCGTCACCGCAGCAGCATTCCTAGCATTTTCAGAGACTTCCGCAGATATACTCATCTTGGAAGTAGGCCTCGGCGGACGTTTTGATGCAACCAATGTCATAGAGAGCCCCGCCGCCTGTATCATCACCCCCATAGACTATGACCATGCAGAGTTCCTGGGACGTGACTTGGCACAAATCGCCCGTGAAAAAGCCGGGATTTTCAAAGCGCACACCCCTGCATTTTCCGCTGAACAATCAGATTTAGTCCGTGCAGTTCTTGACGGTGAAGCAGCAAAAACCCGGTGTAAATTACAAAGCATGGGCGAACAATTCAGTGCCTATGCACAACAAGGTCGGCTAATCTTTGAAGACGAAAATAGCTTGCTCGATCTGCCCCTTCCTACATTACGAGGTGCTCACCAAATTAAGAATGCAGGCTTAGCTGTGGCAGCGGCAAAATTACTGCGTATTGACGAAGCCGCCATTGCAAAAGGTATAGAAACCGCCACTTGGCCTGCTCGCCTGGAACCTTTAAGCAAAGGGCCATTAGCCGAAATGGCAAATGCGGCAGGTGCACAATTATGGCTTGATGGGGGCCACAACCCCCATGCAGGACGCGCCTTGGCCAGTGCTATGGCCGAACTGGATGCAAATGAACCACGCCCACTGGTTTTGATTATGGGCATATTGGCCAATAAAGATGCGCCGGGTTTTTTGGATGCATTCGAAGGACTTGCGAAAAAATTGATCGCAATACCCATAAAAAATCATGCCAGCCTGTCGCCGGAAAATTTAATAGACATAGCCAAAGGTCGCGGTATCAAAGCGGAAGCCAGCGATAATGTAGAAATGGCTCTCGCAAATATCTTGAAAGCGAATTTAAAAACTCCGCCGCGTATTCTAATCTGCGGTTCTCTATATTTAGCCGGAACAGTTCTCGCATTAAATTAAGAAATGAAACCTAGATTGATACGGTTTGTATCCTAATTGCTAAAGACTTTCTAATTACTAAAGACTTGGGGCCGGACGGAACTGATGACGCTATCGGCTTCATAGACATTGTCAGCCAAACCATCACTCTGCTCACCCTCTAGCTCAGGCGTGATATTTAAGAGAATAACCTCCATACCAACGGTGACTTTATTGCCTTGAAGAGCACGGCCAAGATCATTGATGCCAATACCGACACCAACATTGGTACGACTCCCACGGCCATAATGACCGCGCCGACCGCCACTTCCAATGCCGACTCCAACACTCGTTGTTACGGGAGAGCCGCCTTGGCTCTGATGGTCAACACCACTGCCGATAACTCGAAAATGGCTGAAACCTGCACCTTTACTTAACTCTGCCGCCCGAAGAAGCGCCAAATTATGGGCTTCATCAGCATTGCGCCCCGTAAAGCTTACGTGATAACGGTCACTTTCAATTTGCTGGCTGGCAAACCCGAAACTGTTATCTTGCGCAGGACCGTAGGCCACCGGCCCGGTTGCACAGCTTGACAAGCCGACGGTTAATACGGTTGTCGCCACCATAGATAAAATTAGTTTTTTCATAGATCTAGTCCCTTCAAGCGGTTTGAGATATATACCCAATACATGCAGAGCATACACCAAACCGCTTAAAAGTAAAAATCACAATACAGTAATATTGCAGCTAGATAATTTTTGCCATCTATTTTCCGGTTATTAGCCAGTTATTAGCCAGTTATTAGCCAGTTATTAGCCAGTTGGCGCCGTCATGCTGAAGAAATTACACTTATTGCCGTCCGGGTCGCGGAAATATCCGCCGTAAAACCCGCCTTCGCCGCGCGGGCCAGATGGCCCTTCGCACGTACCACCAAGCTCGATAGCTTTGGCGTACATTTTGTCGACCATTTCCGGTGTACCAACAGCAAATGCCGTCATGCCGCCATTGCCGATGGTCGCATCATTGCCGTCGTGTGGACGACAAATTGAAAACGCAGGTTGTCCGGGCTCTACGGCCCAGGCAATAAACCTGCCATCGTCTTCCATCATCCGTTTTGCACCAAGTTCCCCAAGCAATGCATCATAAAACGCAGCTGATGTGTCGAAATTATTGGTTCCCACCATTTGGTAGCCTATCATTTTCTTCTCCCTAATTATGTAAATATGTTTTATGTCGGTTTGTTTTACGTTCGATGTTAAAGCTATAGCTTGATTTCTCCCTTATGACCAATTTATAATCGACTATCGTCTATGCGCATAAGTATACCCAATACATCATGCGTAAGGCCAATATGGGAGGTTCATCAAGAATAGGTTATGCCAAATAATTATGACACCCGAGATATATTAACGCCTCTGGCGTTGACCGTAATAATTGACAATAAAGTCCGCGACCCGGAACTGTATGAATTTGTTGTGCAGGCCGAAGGTCTGCTTGATTTGCTGATGTACGATAACAAAATAGATCACGAAGTCATCATAGCTTGGTTTAAAGACAACGAAGCCGAATTGACCAAACGCATAAAAAGTACACGCAAAAACACATTTATCCTAACCACGCTCAACCGTTTCAAAGGCGATGATATAGCCATCGAGGCCATGTATGATGCTATGCTGGCAATTTCCATATCTGACAAAGAATATCATGTGGACGAATCCGACTTGATAAAATCAGCCGCAGTTTTATGGGGGTATGAACGCCCGCCCTTTAAAGTTATTGGATAGAATTAGTAAATGATTGACTGGACATTGTTTGTCGCCTTTGTGGCCTTTGCCTTTACGTCTGCGTTCACGCCGGGGCCGAATAACTTCATGCTGATGTCATCGGGTGCTCTATTCGGGTTTAAAAGAACCATACCCCATGTCATGGGTGTTGCTATTGGCTTTAACTTTGTCATGCTCGCCGCTCTACTCGGTATGGGGGTTGTAATTGAAACTTTCCCGTGGCTGCTGACCTTTGTCAAAATCGCAGGCGCAGTTTGGCTGGCATGGTTGGGGGTGAAGTTTTTCAAAGCCGCATTCGCACATAAACAGGACAAAGCCCCCTCACCTGAAGAAAAATCAGAAAAAAATACAAGATCGCGCCCGTTTAAATTTTACGAAGCCGTATTGTTCCAATGGGTCAACCCCAAAGCGCTGATCATGGCCCTAGCCGCCGCAGGGGCATATGTAGGTATCTCAAGCGATTTCAAGCTCAGAACCCTACTCATCTGCGGTACATTTTTAATTATGGGCGTATCTTCTGCCTCAACATGGGCAGTCGCCGGCAGCGCCCTAAACCGCCTCATGTCCCAAGGCCGCTCAGCGGTTGTCCTCAACATAATTATGGGGCTGTTGCTGTTCGCGACAGCGGCGATGATTTTAACGGCACATACGGGTTCTACGGGTGATTTTAGTTTGGAATAAAGCAAAGAAGTTCTGTTTCTGCCACCATGCTTAAAATTATTAGCTTTGAACAATTTTTATAATCCGCTCATGCCTGCGTATGCAGGTATCCACCGCAGAGTATTTAGGCTTCGCCCGCAAGGTCGTATATAGCCCCTGTATGCACAGAGGTGAGATGGTTTGTGATCAAAAGCTCCACCTTTTCCAAGTAAGAGTTTCGGTTACTGTCACCGTAATACCTTAATTCCAGCCCTAAACCAGGGTCTCTGTCTAATGAAGCCGCTCGAATTTGGTATGTGGCACAAGATGCAAAAATTCCTGAGTTAATTAACAAATCAAAGTCACTTGAAATACAAGCTCGTCAAGCGCATAAGTTTAGGAACATATTTAGATCGCGGGCGAGAACACTT
>JAJFFM010000106.1 GCA_021776675.1 Robiginitomaculum sp. | reverse complement strand
GAAGGTGTTGTGGAGAATATATGGACGCGTTGGACAGGCCCGCTTGGCCTGATGTGGCGACAGATTAAACAACCACTTGATAAGACGGTGGCTATCATTCCCGATACCCGCTTGGTCAAAGACAAAGCCATAGAGATATTCTCCCGCGATGCGGCCCACGGCCAAAAAGTGCAAATAGAGCGCGGCCAAGGAACTGAATTTGACAGCCTTCGCGAATACATGCCCGGCATGGATAAACGAGCCATAGATTGGAAGCATTCTGCAAGGCACCGCAAATTACATGCAAAGGAATTTCGTACCGAACGTAACCACAATATCGTATTTGCTATAGACACCGGATTTCTAATGTGTGAACCGCTTAAGGGTATCACGAGGTTAGATTGGTCGATTAATGCATCTCTGCTTATTTCGTATATATCTTTGAAATACGGCGACCGAGTTGGCTTTTTTGGTTTCGACAAGCAGCCATATTTATTTACCAAACCAGTATCAGGCACCAATAGCTTCCCTCACTTGCAAAGCCTAACCGCGCAGCTTGAATACTCGACCAATGAGACCAATTTTACATTAAGTTTATCATCATTATCAAAGTCAATACGCAGGCGGTCGTTGATTATAGTGTTTACAGAATTTGTAGATACGACCAATGCAGAGTTGATGATCGAAAATGTCAGTCGTTTGATAAAATCCCACATTGTTTTGTTTGTAACTTTTAAAGATATCGAAATAGAAAACCTGATAGCCGCAGAACCAAAAACACCCGAAGATGTCACCAAAGCCGTTATTGCCGCATCCATGAACAAAGAGCGCGATATCGTCTTGGCGCGCCTTGAACGCATGGGTGTGCAAATTGTTCGTACGGATATAGAGCATATGAGCACGGCCGTGCTGAACCGTTTCTTGGACCTTAAACGCAGAGAAATGATATGAGTGAGATATCCCTCAAAAGCCATAAATTTCGACTTGATCGTGAGGAAAGCTGGAAGCAGCTAGAGCAGATATTAAAACGTCTTGAAAACCGCTCTATTCGTTCGCTTACGGACGAGCAGATGATTGCCTTACCTGCACTTTACCGTGCTACATTGTCTTCGTTGAATGTGGCCCGTGCGACCTCTCTTGACCAAGATGTAATCGCATATCTGGAAAGCCTCAGTACCCGTGCATATTTTGCCGTCTACGGCAACCAAAAGCGTATGACTGCTCGTATAAAATACTTCTTCCAAATTGGTTGGCCTCAAGCCGTACAAAATATGAGCCGTGAAACAATAGCTTCTGCGCTGGTCTTGTTTCTCGGCGCTTTATTGGCGTATGTCATGGTGAGTAATAATATGGATTGGTACTTCTCCTTTATTCCTGAAGGCTTAATGGATAGTCGCTCACCGGCCAGCACAACTGCCGAACTCCGTGAAACCCTGTATCATGACGGCGATACAAATGGGCTAACGGAATTTGCTAGCTCGCTTTTTTCCCATACTGCCCAAATAGCTATATTTGCCTTTGCACTCGGCTTTGCCTTTGCCATCCCTTCTGTCGCGCTCATATTATATAATGGCTGTATGCTGGGGGCATTTGTGGCTCTTTTCGTCGATAAAGGTTTAGGGTTTGAAGTCGGAGGTTGGCTCATTATTCACGGTGCAACGGAAATATTCGCCATCATATTGGCAGGGGCTGCTGGAATGAAAATTGGCTGGACGGTTGCATTTCCAGGTAAAATATCTCGCATGGAAGCGCTCAGTAAAGCAGGTGCAGAAGCCGCCTCAGCTCTTGGTGGTGTGGTAATTATGCTATTTTTAGCAGGGCTAATTGAAGGCTTTGGTCGTCAGCTTATTACCAATGATTTCATCCGCTACGCATTCGGGTTTACATCTCTTGGTATGTGGCTGGCATATTTCTATCTGCCCAGAAATAATGATGAATGGGATATTGAAGATCATGGGGCAAGCTCATGAAACAGCCAAAACCATCACGCAATTCTTTCTCAAAGTCTACATACAATCCCGACAAAAATGTCCGCACATTGGTGACACCAGAAGGTATAGATTTACGCTTACGAATTGCCGACGGCGGGGCGCGTGTTGGCGGATTTATAATAGATTTAGTGATTATGATTGTCACTTTAATAGCGATTAACTTTTTTCTTTCTTATGCAACCATAGGCATGAAAGATACAGGCAAGGAAATCGTCGTCGCGGTTTGGTTACTTTTCGCGTTTTTCTTAAGAAATTTCTATTTTATGTTTTTCGAAATGAGGCCAAAGGCAGCAACGCCCGGTAAAATGTTGATGAAAATTCGTGTTGCTAATCGCCGTGGTGGACACCTGAAAGCCAATGCAATTTTCGCCCGTAACGCTATGCGTGAACTTGAATTTTTTCTGCCATTGGTATTTTTACTATCTGTCATGTTTGGCTTAAACCAAGGCGTCAATGGTTGGTTGACATGGATTGGATTGATTTGGAGTTTTATCTTTTTGTTATTCCCGTTGTTTAACAAAGACCGTCTACGAGCGGGCGACCTTATTGCTGGAACTTGGGTGGTAAAATCTCCTAAACCTATATTATCTAAAGATTTAGCAGCAGCCCCAAAAACTAAAGGCCGATATATATTCAGCCAACAACAAGTCGATGCTTATGGCGTCAAAGAACTACACGTCTTGGAAAACGTTTTACGAAAACGTGACCCTAAAACAGTAGAAGAAGTTACGGCCCGTATTATGACAAAAATCGAGTGGCCTGATACAGACAAAACCGATAATTCTCATGCTGCGAGATGTGAATTTTTAAACGCTTATTATGCTGCACTGCGCGGTAAATTAGAGACTAAATTACTATTTGGTGTTAGGCGCACCGATAAGTTCGACAAACGCTAAATTTCTTTCTAGACTTCTGTTAGCCCACCACGAAACCGCTTGGCGTTCTCTACATAATGCAAAGCACTCATTTTGAGCATTTGTTCTTGCGCCTCACCCAGAGATTTCACCACACGCCCCGGCGAACCAACGACTAATGAATTATCAGGAATAATCTTACCTTCGGTTATTAAAGCATGCGCACCGACTATACAGTTATTGCCAATGACAGCCCCGTTGAGCACCGTAGCACCAATACCGATAAGAGAATTATCTCCAATAGTACATCCATGTAACATAGCTTTGTGCCCAACTGTAACACCCTCGCCAATTGTCAGCGGCATGCCCGGATCGGAATGCAGAACTGCGTTGTCTTGAATATTTGTATCTTTGCCAATAGTGATAGGTTCATTGTCGCATCTAATGACTACACCGAACCACACCGAGGCATTTACTGCCAATGTTACATCACCAATTACAGATGCATTTGGCGCGACCCATACGTCTTTTCCTAGCGTAGGCGATACACCATCTAAAGCATACAAGTTGGAACCTTGGCTCATGCCTACATTTCGTCCAAGTCTTGTTGGAGGATAGAAATGTTTAAATCATACGAAATATCGTCTTTATCTTCATCATCAATATACAAAACCCCAAGGATTTCATCGTTCAGATAAACCTCGACACTATCCGCCACTTTACGCGGACTAATAGTTAGGTTTTCTGTGCCCAGACGTTGCTTCAAATAGGCCTGAACTTGTGAAATTTGTTGTGGTGTCATGTCGTGCTCCTGAAATTTGACGTAAGCTTACCTTTTCGGCATGGCAAATCAAACTGAAATTTCATTCATCCCCAGCTTTATTCATCGCCGAGTATTTGATCCATTTCTGCCGCAGGATTTTCACAACACGGCCCGCCAACAGGCTTAGCAGGTACACCTGCCACTGTACAATTAGCCGGAACATCTTTTAACACGACGGAACCAGAAGCAATCCGCGCACCATCACCAACTTTAATATTGCCAAGGATTTTTGCACCCGCACCAATTAGCACATTTTCTCCAATTTTAGGATGCCTATCCATATGCTCTTTACCTGTACCGCCGAGTGTAACCCCATGCAAAATAGAACAGCCATTGCCAACACTGCTGGTCTCACCGGCTACCAATCCGTCCGCATGATCAAGCATAATCCCCGCGCCAAAGTTAGCAGCAGGGTGAATATCAACACTGAATAATTCGGCCGAACGATTCTGCAAATGGTAAGCCATTATTTTGCGATCTTGTTTCCAAAATCCGTTGGCAACACGGTAAGTTTGCAGAGCAGAGAAACCTTTAAAATACAAGAAACATTGCAGATAGGACGAGCAAGCAGGATCCCGTTCACGAACAGCAACCAAATCTTGCGCCGCCGCATCGACGATACTGCCGTCTGTGCGATAAATATCCAGGAATTGTTTGCGAAGATGAAGAGCAGAAACTTCGGGCGTAGCCAGTTTTTCAGCCAGATAGCTGGCTATTGCACGGCAAAAACTCTCTTGATTTAATATGGTTGCATAAAACAAAGACGACAACGCCTTCTCTGCGTCGGCAAAGTCCTTGGCTTCTTCTTGTAACTGCGCCCAGACTTGATCGCGCACGTTTTTCGCGGTTGAGAATTTAATTACGGACATAAGGCACTCCTGTTAAATTACTTGCCAAATTTTACGGTCTAAACTTAAATAAGGACGATTTAGTTTAACACCAAGAGGACATACCTAGTATCACAAAACTGTGTTAGCGCCTCTAACCTCTTTCTCTGGCTAACCACGTCCTCTATAAGGCGCGACGTCTTGATCCGGCACCCAAAGTCCGTCTGGCCTCTTCCCGTGTTGATAAAACACATCAATAGGAATGCCGCCGCGCGGATACCAATAGCCACCAATCCGCAGCCATAATGGCTTAATCTCTTTAATAATCCGTTGACCGATACCGACTGTGCAAGCTTCGTGGAAGTCTCCGTGATTACGAAAAGATGTCAAAAACAGCTTGAGAGATTTGCTCTCTACAATCCATTTATCAGGTGCGTAATCAATAACCAAATGGGCGAAATCCGGTTGTCCCGTAACTGGGCAAAGGGAAGTAAATTCGGGACATGTAAAGCGGATAAGATATGCTTCATCTGTTGGATTAGCCACCCGCTCTAGCTTTGCTTCGTCTGGCGTATCCGGAGTGTCCGTATGGCGCCCCAATTGGCCTAATTTATCATATGGTGTATTTGTCATGTGGGGGGATTAGCCGAGTTCACGGCGAGCATCAAGCTTTGCCTGATCTTAAATGCTTTAACTTTGCGGATAAATCATAAGCCAATATAGCCTTACGCCCCGGCATTTCTATATATTTATAGGAAAGATGTGCACAAAAAAGCACCAAGCCAAGATACGGTATAAGTAATAAATCGCCCGGTATCTGGCTTGCATTCCATTCAGAGCCGAACAATTCTGGTAGTAATTTCTCTGCACCAATAGAGAAAATAAGGGCGAATAAAATATGTACCATATATACGGAATAAGAAATTCGGCCTAAATATCGTAAAGGCCGTGTCCCCATAAATCTAGATATCACGCCCATATCGAAGGAAAATCCCAGCACAAATATGAAAGCCACAGGAGCAATAAAAAATTGCGCTTTGCCTGGTAAGTAAATGACAAATCCAACCAATACCGCAAGCGCAAAACATTCAATCAGTGTTGCCGACCCATATGCCATGTCTATCTTTTGGTATTTAGGCAGAACTTTACGGTAGGCATAGGACACTAAAACGCCCGTAAAAAACCCGCCAAGACAACGCCAAAACCCAAGATCATAATGAAAGTTCATATCTGGTTTCAGGCCTGACAATATATAATAATTCACTGCTATTAACATGGCAATCACCCCGAAATGCCAAGCCTTTTTGGGGCGTAACCAAAGCATCATGCCCAGAAATACAAAATATGTCCAAAACTCGACACTGACCGTCCAGCTCGGCATGTTATAGGATAAATGATCATGCAACCCCATTGATTGGGTAAGAGTTAGGTTAGATAGAAAACTTTGCCACGTCTCTGCTGCACCCGCTTCGAACGGCATAATTTCTCCGGGCGTAACTGTCGCTAACCCGACCCAATGAGCAGCAAGTCTTGCGAATGCGTATAAAAACGCTACCAGTAGCATAATAAAATGGATCGGATAAATACGTGCAAACCGCCGTTTGATGAACGCCCTACCTTGCGCGCCGGTATTCAAATGCCCATCATAAAGCGTGAACATCAAAAATCCGGAAAACACAAAAAATAAATCGACCAAGACAGGACCATTTGTATACAAAATGGTAGAATTAATGTGGCTCATCCACATGGTGTGATAAATAGCAATCATCAACGCCAATACACCGCGAAACCCGTCAAGTGCCGCAAAATAATGCGGTTTGTCATGTGCATTCATACTTGAATTTTGCGTCATAGCGCTATCTACCCAATTTTGGCAAAGATTGAATTAACACTGTCCTTAAAAGTCCCTAGTGGTTATGTTGTGCAAACAAATAAGGAGTTCCCCATGAAATCACGTGCAGCCATTGCCCTTAAGGCCGGAGAGAAACTTATCATCGACGAGGTTGATGTCAGCGGGCCACGGGACGGCGAAGTTCTGGTGGAAATTAAAGCCACAGGTATTTGCCACACGGACGCTTTCACCCTGTCAGGTGATGACCCCGAAGGTGCATTTCCGGCTATCCTGGGCCATGAAGGCGCAGGCATAGTGCGCGAAATCGGCAAAGGCGTCACATCCCTGAAGGTTGGCGATCATGTTATCCCGCTTTATACGGCCGAGTGCCGCGAGTGTGATTACTGCCTGCATCCTAAAACCAATCTGTGCCAAAGTGTGCGCGCCACCCAAGGCCAAGGTGTGATGCCGGACGGAACATCTCGGTTTAGCTATAATGGCAAACCCGTCCTGCATTATATGGGCTGTTCGACGTTTTCGAACTATACGGTTTTGCCAGAAATATCCCTCGCGAAAATCCGCAAAGATGCGCCGTTTGATAAGGCTTGTTATATTGGTTGCGGTGTCACCACGGGCGTGGGTGCGGTAATTTACACAGCCAAAGCGGAGCCGGATTGCGTTGCAATCGTCTTCGGACTTGGCGGTATTGGGCTCAACGTTATCCAAGGCCTACGCATGATTGGTGCCAAGCAAATAGTCGGCGTTGATATCAACCCTGCCCGCGAAGCCACGGCTCGCAAATTTGGCATGACCCATTTCGTCAACCCGACCAAAGTCAAAGGCGACCTCGCGGGGCATCTGGTCGAGATCACAGGCGGCGGTGCAGATTACACATTCGAATGTATCGGCAATACGGACGTGATGCGCGTGGCGCTGGAGAGCTGTCACAAAGGTTGGGGCGAGAGCATCATCATCGGTGTCGCAGGCGCAGGCAAAGAAATCTCCACAC
>JAJFFM010000105.1 GCA_021776675.1 Robiginitomaculum sp. | reverse complement strand
CGCCGCCCGAGCCCTATCCAAAATCAAAGCCCCCGCAGCCATCCTCATCGGCCCTGAAGGTGGCTTTACCGAACAAGAACGCGAGCTTTTACGCGCCAAACCCTATTGCACCGCCATCAGCCTAGGCCCCAGAATCCTGCGCGCCGACACCGCCGCCGCCGCAACGCTTGCCCTGTGGCAAGCGGTCAGCGGCGATTGGTAAAGGTATTTTCATGCTGCCCTTGAATATAGTTGCGTAAGCAACTATATTGGTTTATGCAACAATTAATGCTACAAATAACCTTGTGAGAATAACCATGCCAACCCCCCAAACTACCGCACCCACCACATTAGGCGTCCATCATGTTGCTTATCGTTGCAAAGATGCCAAAGAAACGGTCGAATTTTACACCAAAATGCTCGGCATGGGCTTTAAGCTGGCCATCGCCGAAGACGAAGTCCCCTCCACGGGCGCGCCTGACCCCTATATGCATATTTTCCTCGACGCGGGCGGTGATAATGTCTTGGCGTTTTTCGAAATCCCCAATAGCCCGGACATGGGTCGTGACCGCAACACGCCGCGTTGGGTACAGCATATTGCCTTTCGCCTCGAAAATCTGGATGCGCTGATGGCCGCCAAAACCCATCTGGAAGCCAATGGTATCGACGTGCTTGGTCCGACAAATCACGGCATTTTTAAATCCATCTATTTCTTTGATCCCAATGGTCACCGTCTCGAACTGGCCGCTGATATCGGTACGCCTGCGCAACTGGCCGAGCTAAAGGACGTAGCCCCCGATATGCTCGACGAATGGTCACGCACCAAAAAAGCCCCGCGCCACGCCGCTTGGTTACACGAAAATACGGACGGCTAACCCTAGGACTCACCGCAGCAAGACTTGACAATTACACACGCGCCTTGCATTGGGTGCACCATAATAAATTAGGAACAGACATGAAACTCGCATCACTTAAGCACGGTCGTGACGGCCATTTGGTTATCGTTAGCCGCGACCTTGAAACCGCTGTGGACGCAGGCGATATCGCCGAAACCATGCAAGATGCCCTTGATAATTGGGAGACGGTCGAACCGCTCCTACAAGCAAGGTATGACCGCTTGAACACAGGCAAAGGCGACTTTTTCACATTTGTCCCCGAAGTCTGCGCCGCCCCCCTACCCCGTGCCTATCAATGGCTTGATGGTTCGGCATATATCAACCATGTGGAATTGGTGCGCAAAGCCCGTAACGCCGAAGTGCCAGAAAGTTTTTACGTAGACCCCCTGATGTATCAAGGCGCGTCCGATACATTTATCGGCCCGATGGATCCAATCATTGCCGTATCAGAAGACCACGGTATCGATTTCGAAGCCGAAGTCGTCGTCATCACCGATGATGTGCCGATGAATGTATCCCAAGCCAAAGCCAAAGACCATATCAAGCTTATTATGTTAGTGGATGATGTGTCCCTGCGCGGGCTTATCCCAAATGAGCTGCGCAAAGGTTTCGGCTTTGTCCACGGCAAAGCGTCCAGTGCGTTTTCACCCGTTGCCGTAACGCCGGACGAGCTGGGCAAATCATGGCGCGGATCCAAAGTGCATTTGCCTTTGCTGGTCGAATATAACGAAAAACCATTTGGCAAAACCAATGCCGGTAAGGATATGACGTTCAACTTTGCCAAATTAGTAGCGCACGGGGCCGCGACACGAGAATTATGCGCAGGTACTATCATCGGCTCTGGCACAGTCTCAAACCAAGACAAAGACGGCGGGGCGGGACGCAAGGTAGAAGACGGCGGGCTTGGTTATTCCTGTATCGCCGAAATTCGCATGATCGAGACCATTAAAGACGGTAAACCTTCAACTAGTTTCATGAAATTTGGCGACCGCGTATCCATAGAAATGAATGACAAAGAGGGAAATTCCGTCTTTGGCAAGATCGATCATTTTGTGGAAAAATATAAAAAACCAAAGGCTAAGAAATAAGAGACGTTATTCGTCCACTTGCCTGTTGATGCGGCTGGAGCGTAGCCCTAAGCGCAATTTGCGCGGCTTTGGTGCTATATACAGATTGTTATTGGTAAAATCGAAGGTGAAATCTCGCCCATCCATCAAATCAATTCCGGCGATAACCAAAGGATAAGCCCCGTATTTATTGACGGGAAAATTGTCAAAATTCATCACCAAAAACTCGTGCTGTTTAAGCTTCATACCGCCGATATAGGTTTCTTCAAGCCTGACACGCATACGTGGTCTAAATTCACCAATAGAGCCTTGCACGACCCATTCTTCGCGCAACCGTCGGCGTTCTTTTGAAATTGAAGTATCGCTGACGCTCATCCAATTGATGGCTGAAAAGTTGGAACCCGTGTCGAGCAATGTTGGAATATGCAAATCTCCAAGCTGGGTATAGGTAAATAAAAGCCCGAATTTTTCGACCGAATACGGGTTGTCTTCTAGCCGTATTTTTTTCCAGCGGCTGTATTTTGATTTGGAGAACCTTGGCCGTTTACTGATTTTTACGGTAGATGTTTTATGGGAAAACGCAAAGATTAGGTCTCTAAATACATCCATGCCCAAAATACCGTCGAGGCCTTGCGCCTGACCCTTATCCCAATCTTCGAGAATGATAATATTGTGGTCGCGGAAAACTTGGCGGCCAAATGTCAATGTCCCTACATTGCTCGTCGGGCGAAAGCCGGAATTGGTCATTCCGTTGATGTATTTTTCGGCAGCATTCAGTGTAAGCCCGAGCCGCAAGCTTGTTTTGTTGAAAATACTGGTACGGGACGCTGCCGTATCGATCATGAATTTAAGTGGCTCGCTGCCATTGATTTGAACTTCAATAGTGTATTGGCCGTACTCCATGCGTTCAAACGGAACTGTGCGGCTTGGAGAAGTTGTGCTGGCCAAGGCGGAAAAGGAAAAGGCAGAAAAGGAAAAAAATGGGACCGAGAAGGCAATGAAAAGACATGCAAATAAGCCAGTTAACTTTTTCCCAGCCTGTGCTTTTAACAACCTAACTTGTGCTTTTAACAACCTAATGCGCAATAAATTAGCCATATGGTATCCCTTACGGACAAATACTAGCATAAATAGATGTAAATGACCAGAGCCGCTTATACGTGATAACACCTTGGGCTAAAGTTTTAGTAAGGTTGGACTTTAATACCTTTTCCAAGCAGATACAAAAAACGCCTTCTCTTTAACAATATTGCGACCTGCAACCGTTTGGTACAAGCCAATTTGGTAAGAGGTTTTAGGATTATGATTATAGACAAGAGAACCTTGCAATTTTAACCGCGTATTGGTGCGCGATATCTCAAATTGTTCCTTGCTGCGCGTATAAAATCCCTGTGTGAGAATTTGAAACTTTTTACTTGGATACCATCCCGCCGTCGCATCAATCCGCTGTTCATCCGCTTGCATTTTTGGCCTATACCGATAAGCCGCTTGAATATCCATAAAGCCGTCTCTTTTAGCAAACCCAAAACTGCGCCCGAGCAAGACCCTACCCTCGTAATTAGTTGACCCCGAGCCTAAATCTGCATCGGTAACAGTCTCGCCAGAACCTGCAAATATAACACCAGCTTGCCCCGATGCTACCCATTTCCCGCTCTGCCAAAATACGCGGCGCAATCCTACATAGCTTTCCCCAACACCGGAAAAGTCTACAACATCAACGCCTGCGGTAAATTGTATATCCTGATAGCTAGATTGCAAAACCACTGTTATTTTCTCGCTCAAGCCATGCTCTAAGTACACAGACCCTTCGGATTTATTAAATGAGACTTGTTGCGTTAAGTTTCCCTCATCGTCATAACCTGAGCTGGCATTATCAAACAATGTGGTCGAAATTACCTGACCTTCACCTACGGCAATAGGCCAAGCACCTGCGTGGGCAAGTGCCGACACTAAAAAGCTGGCTATTCCAGCCATGCACAGGCAGTAAATTTTCATAAATAGCGCCGCATCCCAAAAGCGTATTTTCTCATCCTACATATCTATTTAACCTTTGCTTTGCGCCTACGTCAAATGATATAGGAAAAGCAAGGAGCATCATGACCAATAAGCAAGACCCAAAAACTAAGTTCAAAAACATTGCCTTCATCTGCGCAAACAAATCCAAAGCCAAAAAAGCTATGTCAGAACTTGTCGCTAAATACGGCAATTGTGATGCGGGACAAGCTGATGTCATTGTGGCTCTGGGCGGTGATGGGTTTATGCTCGACACATTACGCAAGCATATTTCGTTAACCAGGCGCGGGCTTCCTGTTTACGGAATTAACCAAGGTACCATTGGTTTTCTTATGAATAATTCTTCCGAAGATAGCCTATATAAGCGCCTTGCCAAATCTCACGCTGCGAAAATTCAACCCTTAAAAATGACCGCGCAGGCATCAGGTGGCCAAGTTGAAGCTCTGGCGATTAACGAAATATCTTTGCTGCGCCAAACGTCTCAGGCAGCCCATATCCGCATTTCCATAGACGGCGAAGAGCGCATGGAACGGTTGATGGCGGACGGCATTTTGATTTCTACACCTGCGGGATCAACCGCATATAACTTATCCGCGCACGGCCCGGTTATTCCTCTGGGCTCTGATATTCTCGCCCTTACACCAATCAGCGCATTTCGGCCAAGGCGTTGGCGCGGGGCGCTGCTTAAGAATACCGCCAAAGTCAAATTTGAAATCTTAAACCCCGAAAAACGCCCCGTCAGTGCCGTTGCAGATAGCACCGAGTTTCGCAATGTCACAACAGTTGAGGTTGAGCAAGCCCACGACATCACTTTTAATTTGCTGTTTGATGAAGGCCATGAACTGGACGAGAAAATCTTTCGTGAACAGTTTTCGGTTTAACTATTCACTTTCTTAGGCTATTTTTACTTTCTTAGGCTGTTGAGTTTTGCCAATAAACAAAATCGCAAATCCGACAATCCATGATACCCATTTTTCAGATAAATCAGCAGTGATCCCTGACATGCCAGATGCAATAACCGCAATGGTAAAGCCGCTGAAAATAGCCAAAAACACATATAGACCCGATACCTGCCAGCCAAAACACCTCGACAAAACCGTAGGGCCGAAGGCTGCACCTAGCGCTACCCATGAAAACAGCACACGGTCAAAGATGCTGTCTTCCATCGTTAACGTCAAAGTTACAGATAGTACGGCAACGGCAACCATTGCCAAGCGCCCTACCAACAATTCTTTCCCTGGCAAAAGCCGTGCCACGCCAAGATCATGCGAGACCGCCGATGCAGCGGCCAATAATAAGCTATCCACCGTAGACATAACGGCAGATAAAATCGCAGCCAGCACAATCCCTGCCAAAATAGGTGGTAAATAAGCTTCGGCGGTAGCAAAGAAAATTTGCTCGGACGGTGTCTCTGGCAGTAAAGATCGTGCCGCGAGTGCCAATAATGTCACGCCAATATAAATTAATGTACCCCAACCAATGGTTATTGCCGCGCCGAGCAATCGCGCTTTTTGGTCTTTTACCGCCATAACCCGGTTTAAAAGCTGAGGTTGCCCGGCTGCGCCTAGTCCAGTCCCTAACAGCCCAAGCGCACCGCCAATGGCAACAAACCCTATGGTTCCGCCCGACATTTGAAAGTACTCTGGCGCTTCATTGGCGTGCAAAGTTTCCATGATGGGCCCAATTCCGCCCGCAGCCGATATAGTCACAATAGGTACAAGCAAACACGCGCCCACCATTACAAGTGCTTGCAACGTATCGGTAATACTTGCGGCCCAAAACCCGCCCATCAAACAATAGGCGACAATAATAACCGCGCCCAAAATCACGCTTTCCACAAGGCCAAGTCCAAAGGTGGACGAGAACGCATTGCCCGCCGCTTGGAACTGTGCCGCCACATAAAACACGAAGCAAAAAATTATCAGTACCGCCGCCAATGCCGCAATCCGTCCGCGCCACTTTTGGCTGACATCCGTTATTAAAAAATCAACAATGGTAATATGCCCGCGCTCTGCGGTCTCGGCGTTCAGGCGCGGTCCCATCACTAACCAAGTCATAGCATAGCCGCCAAATATACCCGGTATCAGCCATAGGGCTTTGAACCCAACTGAAAATACAAAACCCGTATAGCCGAGCAAAACCCAAGCCGAAGACGTTGACGCAGCATATGAAAGCCCCGCGACCCACGGGCCCAAACCTGCTCTTTGACCACTACTGTCTCCTTTCCCGCCTGTCTCACCTTTGCTTGATCCTTTGCCGGCAATAAAAAAATCGCTTTCGGAAACCACACGCTTGGATGCCCAAAACCCAATACCAAGCAGCACAAGTTTATAAAAAACCAATGTAATTAAGACAACCGTTTGTGAAGACATACCTACCTACAAGCTAATAATTTTCGACCAATATACCGATTTATTTATTCTTATTCATAGCCTTCTTTATCTCGGGTCTATCCTCTGCGCTTTTCAGATATTGTGGCTCTGCACGCATATGGGTTTTTTGTTCATAAGCGTAGCCAAATGACAGCACCTCGGCGTCTTTATCTTGACCGCCGATGAAAGAAACACCAACTGGCAATCCGTGGACTGTACCCATGGGCACACTAAGATGCGGATAGCCTGCGATTGCGGCCAACGAACCTGAACCTGCCCACCTTGGCCAGACATCACCATTGATAGGGTCAATCCGCCCCGCAACAGGGCCAGACGGGGCGACCAATATATCGACATTATTTTCTGCGAGAAGCGCATCTATGCCGTTAGTACGTGCCGAGTCTAATAATGCCTTACGGGTTTCTATATATTCTGCGCTATTTAAAGAACCATAACTTTGAGCTTCTACAAAAATACTTTGGTCAAATAGAGCCAACTCGACATCTGCATTGGCTTTATTAAATGCGATAAGGTCTGTCAGGTTTTTGGTTTTTACGGCAGGCGCGGCATTCGCAAGATATGCATTCATTGTCGCCTTAAATTCATAATTTAAGAGATCGCCTTCTAAGCTCCCGAAGTTTTCGGCCTGTGGCTTGAAACTTTCTATCTCCACTAATGTCGCACCTGCGGCTTGCATTTGAACCAGAGCTTCATTGAATAATTTAATGATATCCGCATTACTTCCAACAGAATAACGTAACACGCCTATACGTGCGCCGCTTAATTTCCCTGCTTCGAGTGCGTCTACATAATTCGTTTTCGCGGTGCCAGTAGCCTGTTTAGTGACCATGGCTTCCAACATCATAGCTGCACCTTTAACCGTTTTGGTCATGGGGCCAGCCGTATCTTGCGTCGAAGAAATAGGGACAATATATTGCCCAGAAACAAGGCCGACAGTGGGCTTAAAGCCAACAATACCGTTAATCGTTGACGGGCAAATAATTGAACCATTGGTTTCTGTTCCAACGGTACCTGCGGCCAAAGATGCTGCAGCGGCGGCACCAGAACCGGAGCTTGAGCCACACGGATTACGGTCAAGCATATGTGGATTACGCACTTGCCCGCCCATAGACGTCCAACCACTCATGGAATTATTGGAACGATAATTAGCCCATTGGCTCAGATTAGCTTTACCGAGGATAACCGCGCCTGCGTCCCGTAAGCCTGCAACAAGTGGTGAATCTCTTCCTGTCACATTATCTCTAAGAGCCGTTGACCCTGCCGTAGTTGCTAGTGGATCTTTACTTTCAATGATATCTTTCAGCAGTACAGGAATTCCGTGTAAAGAACCGAGAGTTTCACCCGCCGCACGACGTGCATCCAATACGCGCGCATCAGCCAGAGCATTGGGGTTTAGCGCTAACACGCTTTGTAATTTTGGGCCAGAGTTGTCGATGGCCTCGATGCGAGCCAGATAAGCAGTGACCAATTCTTCGGATGTCACATCACCATTTTGGAGGGCTTCCGCCAATTCAGGCAGGCTTTTAGCTACCCAACCTTGAGCCTCATAATTTTGAGTTACTGCAACGGAATGCGTAACCACATTTTCATTTTTTGCATTTTTATTCTTTGTGGGTGCACATGCGCTCATTCCCGCGATTACCAATGCGGCTGTTATAAACAATTCCGTTTTCATAATCTTCTCCTATTCAGGACTTCTATTCATCCTATTCTTTATTAAATCATCAACGACTTCCGGCTCGGCCAGTGTGGATGTGTCGCCTAGATTGCCAAATTCGTCTTCGGCTATTTTACGCAAAATACGGCGCATGATTTTGCCTGAACGGGTTTTGGGTAGGCCGGGTGCAAATTGAATGAGGTCAGGCGCAGCTATGGGCCCGATTTCGGAGCGCACATGCTTGATCAGTTCTTTGCGTAAATCATCATTTGTTTCAGTACCGAGCGTTGGGGTTACATAAGCATAAATACCTTGCCCTTTTATGTTGTGAGGATAGCCAACAACGGCGGCTTCGGCGACCGATGGATGACTAACGAGTGCGCTTTCGACCTCGGCCGTGCCCATTCTATGACCTGATACATTGATGACATCATCAACACGGCCCGTTATCCAGTAAAACCCGTCTTCGTCGCGGCGACAACCATCGCCCGTAAAATAATTGCCGGGATACGTCCTAAAATAAGTCTCGTAAAAACGGTCATGATCCCCGTAAACCGTACGCATCTGCCCCGGCCAGCTGTTCTTAATAATCAGATTGCCCTCGGCCGCACCTAAAAGCTCATTTCCTTCTGCGTCGACCAAGGCAAGTTCAACCCCAAAGAACGGATGGCTACCCGCACCCGGTTTCATATCCGTTGCACCCGGTAGCGGCACAATCATGGCCCCGCCCGTTTCGGTCTGCCACCATGTATCAACAATCGGACAATTTCCGTTCCCGACAACATTATAATACCATTCCCAAGCTTCGGGGTTTATAGGTTCACCGACAGTACCGAGAATACGTAGGCTTTTACGTGATGTTGCTTGTACGGGGCCGTCCCCCTCGCGCATCAAAGCGCGGATTGCGGTCGGTGCCGTATAGAACAATGTAATTTGATGCTTGTCACAAACTTGCCAGAACCGAGATGCATCGGGATAGGTCGGAATGCCTTCGAACATCACCGTGGTCGCACCATTGGCTAGCGGCCCGTAGACAATATAAGTATGTCCTGTCACCCAGCCCACATCGGCGGAGCACCAATAAACATCATCTTCTTTGAGATCAAAAACATATTCATGGGTCATAGACGCCCACACCAGATAACCTCCCGTAGTATGCAAAACGCCCTTTGGCTTGCCCGTAGACCCGGACGTATACAGTATAAATAAAGGATCTTCGGCGTTCATAGGCACTGCGGGGCAATCCGAAGACACACCTTCTAACGCTTCATGCAGCCAGACATCCCGACCATCCAACATCTCCACGTCACCGCCCGTACGCTTTACGGTCAACACAGTTTTTACAATAGGTTGCCCGTCTTTTTGGGCTATCTCACACGCCGCATCACAATTTGCTTTAAGGGGTATGGATTTGGTCCCGCGTAGGCCTTCGTCGGCAGTAATGATAAATGTGCTGTCACAGTCCGTAATGCGTCCGGCCAATGCTTCGGGTGAAAACCCACCAAACACGACAGAATGCACAGCACCAATACGCGCGCAAGCCAACATAGCATAGGCGGCTTCTAATATCATGGGCATGTATATGGTGACGCGGTCACCCTTACTAACGCCGAGCTTCTTCATGACATTGGCAAAGCGGCAAACCTCGCCGTGTAATTCTTTATATGTAATCGTCGTGCTTTCGGACGGGTCGTCGCCCTCCCAGATAATCGCCGCCTTATTACCGCGCGTCTCTAAGTGCCTATCGATACAATTTTCAGTGACATTTAAAACGCCGTCAGCGTACCATTTCACATGTAAATCTGATTTATCCCAACTAACATCTTTAACCTCGGTATAAGGCACCACCCAATCAAGCCGTTTGCCCTGCTCACCCCAAAACCCTTGCGGGTCAGATATAGATGCCGCATACATGTCTGCGTATTTTTCAGGGGTCAGGTTAGCCTGTTTTTGAAATGCACTTGGTACTTTGTGGCCAATATCTTTGGAGGAAGTATCTTCGTGGGTCATATAGTGCTCTTTTAGGCTTATTGGTTTATGTCTAATGCGGTAAAATAATTTCTATATCCGAAAATTCGCTGGGGTGGATATAATCTTGGTCGAACCAAGGCTGATCCGTAGATGAGAAAGTTTCCGCCAACCAATCCGCGACTTTGTTCACACGCCTTTGCTGCGCGGTATGGGGAGCCCGCACGAGCCAAAAATTGTAAGTGTAAATAATGCCGTAATCAAGCATCACCAATTCTGGGTGTAATTTGGCTAAATATGTTGGCAACATAGTAATGCCCGCACCGTTAAGAACTGCACTCAGCATTATTGCGGATGAATTTGCGCTGAGCGACGGTATCACCAAATCACGCAGAGCTTGAGATTTTTTTTCCCACGTATCTATCTCCAAGCCTGAACGCCGTAAAAACATAAGATCATAATTGACGACATCTTGCATTGTCCGTGGGATGCCCTTGTTTTTCTTATAAGTACGGCTGACCATTGGCACATAATGCACAGCACCCAAACGCGCCGCGATATGCTCCATTGGTTTTTCTGTGTTAAATTGTACTGAAATATCAGGTTCATTATCTGGGCCAAGGTTAACCGTATTTTGTGTATAAAAGCTCAAATTCAAATCTTTATTATCCGCTTGGAACTTTGGCACTCTCGGCATAATCCAATCACAAATCAAACCATCCAGACAGCGCACAAACACATCCCCGGTTCCGGATTTGTCCAAACTTCCGGCCATACGTTCAATATTTGCAGCAGATCGGTTCATGGCACAGGCGTGAGATAATATGGCCCCGCCGACTTCGGTTGGCCGCATCCCTGTTGTCGTACGCTTGAAAAGTGACATACCCAAGCGGGCCTCAAGGTTATCTATCCGTTTGGAAATGGTCGGCTGCGTTCGTCCAAGCAAAGTTGCAGCCTTGGAAATTGACCCCGTTTTTGATATAGCCAAAAATACGGAATAATCGTCCCAGCTCACTAAGCGCGATATTTTATCTATACCCACCATACAGTCTTTATACTCCCCATACTCAGTTTTTCTACCTATTAGCATGAACTTACAAGCGAATCCAGTGTTACTCCCCCGTAAACTGGTTTGATTGTATAAAATCACCACCATGCAGGGTGGTTGTCCTGCTTTTTGTGATTGGGGCAGGCTAACTGGAGTGAGAGCAATTCAGGGCGCTGAATTCCTCACCCCGTTTTTTTATGCATTATGCGCAGATGAAATCCACCTCTTGCAATTTCTATGACATTCAGGCAAACCCGCGCGCATGAATGAAATTACACTTAAAGAACCATCCCTGCCCAAACCAAAATCGGCCAAACCTAAATCGTCCATATGGACGGATCTTGGCCCTGTCATTGCTTATGTGTTCGTGTTCAATATCGCGCGGCGCTTAATCAATGCAGACACGCCTTTCAATTTATTTGGCATGAGCGTGCCTGGAGAAGATGCACCTCTTTATATTGGTGCTTTGGTATTTGCCGTCGCTATAATTATCGCCGTTATCCACTCCAAACTCAAAACCGGTCATATTTCCATAATGCTCAAAGTGACGGCTGTCATTGTACTAGGAACTGCGGCCATTACCATTGGCTTTAAAAACCCGACAATATTTAAAATGAAACCCACGGCTATCAACCTCCTGTTTGGCGGCACTATTCTTGGCTCTCTTGCCATGGGTAAAAACGTGTTCAAACTGATGTTTGCGGAAGTATATAAACTGCCTGAAAACGCTTGGCGGACATTGGCTTTCAGATGGGGGGTATTCTTTTTGTTTTTAGCGGTGCTCAACGAATATATATGGCGCAATTATTCGGTTAAGTTTTGGACGGACTTCAAGCTTATTGGTATGCTGCCGATTACTTTCATCTTTACCCTGCTCAACATGCCGCTTTTGATGAAGCATATGCCGGAATTAGCACCTAAATCCGAAGAAGACTGATTCCGAGATTGCGGCAATGTGCAAGCCGCGTTATAAACCAAACAACCAATATTATTTGACGAAAATAAGGATATACTCATGGCTTCTCTAGATAGCTTTAATTGTAAACGCGAGATGACTGTTCGCGGCGGCACCTACACATATTTCGATTTGAAAGAAGCCGAGAAAAACGGCCTGCCCGGTATTTCAAGACTGCCATATTCTCTCAAAGTTTTATTAGAGAACCTGCTCCGTAATGAAGACAATAAAACCGTTACCAAGGACGACATTCTAGCCATTAAAGACTGGCTCAACACCAAAACATCCACCCACGAGATTGCTTACCGCCCTGCCCGTGTTTTGA
>JAJFFM010000104.1 GCA_021776675.1 Robiginitomaculum sp. | reverse complement strand
GGCTCCGGCGCTGATTGGCTCGAGCAATACAAGCCTTATATTCAAGACGGCAAAACTGTCGTCTCTAACCCCCATAAAATCTACGGCCCGGAAACAAATGATCTGGTTTTACAGCTTCGCAAGCAAGGGATCGACAAAGTTATTCTTGCCGGTATGTCAGCAAATCTGTGTACAGAATCCCATATGCGCGAGTTGATGGAACAGGGCTTTGAGGTTGTTGTTATAACCGACGCCACGGCCGCGGCTCAATTGCCTGGCCTTGATGGTTATGCCGCCGCCATGACTAACTTTCGTATGATCGCAAACCATGTGACTGACACCGAAACAATCGTAAATCAGATCGCTGACGCCAAATAATTTTTGCTTACATCAGGAAAACACTATGACCGATTCAAACTCTATTACATCCAACGCACATTGGCTACTTCGCGGCAGCTTGGCCAGCGTCTTCCTCTATCACGGCGTCATGAAATTTACCAATTTAGAGGGCACGGCGGCGATGTTGTCCCTACCAATGAGCACGACAGTGCTTGTCGCATTGGCAGAAACCGTAGGAGCCCTCCTGCTCATTTTTGGCGGACTAGGTAAGGCGCGTTGTTATGATCTTGCTACCCGCATAGGGGCACTTATGAACATTCCAGTCATGCTTGGTGCTATTGCTCTCGTCCATAAAGGGCGGTGGAACATGGTTCCTTCGGAAACCCATCCAATGGGCGGCATGGAGTTTCAAGTCACCCTGATTTTGATCATGCTTTATATTGCCGTGCTTGGAAATGATAAATTACGCGGCGCAAGCTAAAGCTATCCCCCCGTGCATATAGCTTCCCCCAAAGCATATGCACCTCCCCTGGCCGGGCATTCTTATCCGCTTTGGCGGCATGTTTAACAACAGAATGTCCGGCCTTTTTTAAAAGGAAACTATCATGGCACAGGTTCAACTACTCGCTCTTCCGGCACCAAATCAAGCTGATAATATCAATGTCTTAGAGCGTGATCTCATGGAGTTGCGCACAAAAATCGCCTTTCTAGGGGATAAAAACCATGCGTTACGAGCACAACTCTTTCACATTCGAGCTTAGTGCGAATGCAACGCTCATTCCAATTTCCCCTGATCAAAAGACCGCATTATGCCGCACAGAACACTCAAAATCTCTCCCGCAATCCCGGCTATAGAACAATGCTGCCTGACGAAATTGGACAAGCGCTTTGTGATTATAGTGCAATTTGCTTTACTGGTTTTGTCATTTAGCTTGCTAGGTGTATTTCCCATTGGATTTTCTGGCCTTGTCGTTGGCTTGTTGATTGCGACCTTGTTTATGATCAAGGGACAACAGGTTTGGGCTTATGCTCTAGCCAAGCTAATGGCATTGGTTCTTCTTACCGCCTTCTGCTTTGATGTCCTCGCTCATATTCCGCTCTTACCACTACCTGCTTTATCAAGTGAGGTTGTAAGCACCTCATTGGTCTTATATGAAGCGCTCGGCATCTGGCTCTCAGCAATGCTGCTCACCAATTTACACTCCGTACCTTTTGGCACACTCTTTCTCCCTCATTCGTGAATATCATAGGAGTTTGTCATGAATGCTGATTACACCGCCCACATATACCCGTTTCTCGCAAAATGCCTGAACGCAATCTAATTGAAACCTAGACGAAAACTATATACCTCAGTTATCCAAATGTAGAATAAATTTTCCAACATCATAGTTTATGCCATTTATCACAATCTCAAGTTTATGCACACCAGCGTAATATCGCCGTGTTGATATAGGCCTGATCGAGTGCCGGCGTAGAGCTTTTAAGTTTTGCTTAGGCTTCAATTGGATATTCTTCCACTTAAAAACTTTGGGGCTTAGTTTTCCATTTGCTCGCATATGATGAACCACGTAATCAATTATAAGCGGCTGTACGTGTGTGGATAGAGATGTCATATCTAAGGAAAACTCTAATGCTTCTCCGTATTGTACGTCTGGAGTTAAAATAACAACTTCATTTATTTCTACCTCGGGCGCACTATATCCGAGTGCACTTAAAGCCAATGGATGACCTATTTTAATTAAGGAGCGCAAAGCATGACGAACCAGTTTTTTTCGTTCAGCACTTGCGTTGTCCATCCACTTTGACATTAGCTCAGCAATCAAATCTGGATGGTCTTTAGCAATGTCATTGAGATTATTTGCTACTGAACGTCGGACATATTCTGTGGGGTCGTCTTTTAACAATTCAAGAATAGGTAAAATAGCCGTAGGATCTTCAATGAATGGGCGAAGTTGAAAAGCCCAAGGTAAACGTGGGCGTATTCCTTCACTAGCAAGTCGGCGAACATGGTAATTATCATCGCCCGCCCATTCAAAAATGTGTGACATGGCCCGTTCAGTATCAGCAAGAATAAACCGCCTTACATCAAATTCTGCGCTAAAGTGCTTGGTGAATTCTTTCAGGGTTTCCAACGAAAAATCAAATTCATCAAGGCCATTCCTCGCCACGAACTCGCCCATAGGCATGAGCCCCCATCCACAAATCCCGTCCTCTGCATTTATTATAGCATCAGACGGATTTTCATGGTTCCTCGGATGCAAGGCCTCGAGCATGATTGTACAGGCTTTACGATAGTCTGTAGGTAAACTTGCTTCTAGAGCATCACATATCTGAGCAGACCTCTCTTTCAACTCGAGGGCATCCAAATTATTGGTTGCGCGTTGAATAAACCGGGCTTTATTAAATTCACCAGACGCACGGCTAAAATGCTGCGCCATATGAGCGATCATTTTTGTGTTAAAACTGTTCTTAAACGGTTCACCTAAAATGCATGTCTCCTCTTTAGTGCTATCAGAAAATAATAAGATACGTGAAAATTACCTGCAAGTTTATTGCAAATATTATTACCTGAACCTGTCAGGAAAGCTGTTTATAAGAGTATTTGGATGAGCTTTAAACTATTATTGTATTGCCCTATTTTGCGAGAATACAGATAGCTAATTATTTTGGCGTTAGTCTAGTTTGTATTTAGAGGTAACCAACTCTCAATTCTCTAACTCATCCCAAAATAAGTTCGAAGCAAGATATGATTTCGATGTGGGTTTAAGCTACAATTAGTTTCCACTCGACTAATCCCAAATCTAAGTATTTCTTAAATGTTTCCCTGCGGATTAAGTGTTGTTCGTGATTGAAATAGTTGTGAAATTGGGTGTGTATAGATACAAATTTTTGTAACAATTTCTCCGCGATGAATTTATTCATCGCTTATAAACATCTAAACGTCAGCTATTTATCAAGTATAAATTTTCCTCTGATGGTTTGGACGTCGCTTTGTTTGGTGTTTGATGTGTATTCATCTCCTGCCACACTGCCGGTGTCGTTAATACTGTAACCACCACAGGAGCAAACCATGCGTAAATTACCTATTGATCTATCATCCGTCACA
>JAJFFM010000103.1 GCA_021776675.1 Robiginitomaculum sp. | reverse complement strand
CCAACACCAAACAAATTCCGGAACATATGCACATGTCCCAATTTGTCAGTGGCAATGTGGTTATTTCCATTGATTATTATAAACGTATTCTCGCAGCTATCCGCACCATTTTTGGAGGCCGTATAAATTCATATACATCTTTGGTTGAGCGGGCGCGGCGCGAAGCCGTGGTGCGTATGAAATTTCAGGCAGAGCAAAGCGGCATGACCCATATTTCTAATCTCAGGATAGAAACGGCAAGCGTCTTCAAAAACGCCAAAACCAATATAGGGTCCCTAGAGGTTTATGCATACGGCACGGCGGTTAAATAAAGTTTTGTTTCTCTTTGGGTTGCCGCATTGAATAATCAACCAAATACCTTATCTTCATCCCATGAGCACCCAACCAATTACCGAAGATGATATAGCCGCGATAACCAATGTGTTTTACGCATGGGTGCGTAAGGACGATTTACTAGGGCCTGTATTTGCCGCCAAGATTGGTACTGGGGACGAAGAATGGGCGCCGCACATCCAACACATCAATGATTTTTGGTCGGGGATATTCCTGAAAACTGGACGGTTTTCCGGCAACCCTATGGCCAAACACGCGCCGCTTGTGGGACTAACCCCAGCACACTTCACTCGTTGGTTAGAACTCTTTGCCAAAGCAGGCGCCAAGACATTACCGCCCGCCAAACAAACCCATTTTAACAATACGGCTGAGCGCATTGCCAAAAGCTTGCAAATGGGGCTAGCATTTCATAATGCCAGTAAAGATATAGAACCCAACCCGTTCGCTCAGTTTGACATTACCAGACCCTCCCGCCAGTAGGTCTTAGTGGCAGTAAATTTACACCTGAATTAACCCCGATTCATTGCTTGCATTTATTTCTTGCGGGTTTATAAGCCCCATTCCTCATCGTGAGGACGCAACCGGTTAGGCTAAAGGCATGCCTGACGGTTCTAAAGTTCGAGTGGTTTCATCCACTCATTTAATACAATTTGAGCGGAAACGCTCTAGTAATGGAGAACGAAATGCCAAAAATGAAGACCAAAAGCGGCGCCAAAAAGCGCTTCAAACTGACGAAGTCAGGTAAAGTGAAAGCCTCATCAGCAGGCAAACAACACGGCATGATTAAACGTACAAATAAGCAGATCCGCAATAAGCGCGGTACACATGTGCTTAAAGAGTGCGACAGCCGCGTTATTCGCAAAAAATTCCTTCCTAATGGATAATAGCCGAACGGCTAAGCCCACTAATCAACCTTATTAATCGGAGCATTTTCAGAAAAAGTGGAAACCGGTTTTTCGTTTCGAAAATGCGACAAATATAAAACAATCAGTTTTGGAGTAACTCATGGCTCGAGTATCAAGAGGCGTCACCAAGCACGCTCGCCACAAAAAAATTATCGACGCGGCAAAAGGCTATCGTGGCCGCCGCAAAAACACCTTCCGCATTGCCAATCAGGCGGTGGAAAAGGCAGGACAATATGCTTATATTGGCCGCAAACTTAAAAAGCGCCAATTTCGCGCTCTTTGGATACAACGTATTAATGCTGCAGTTCGCTTGCACGGCATGACCTATGCGACCTTTATGGGCGCTATGGGCAAAGCGGGTATCGATATTGACCGCAAAGTTTTAGCTGACCTCGCTATGCATGAACCGGATGCGTTCAAAGCAATCGTTGATCAAGCGAAGGCCGCAATCAAATAGATTTGCACATATCAAGATTAGAAAAGCCCTTTGGAAAAGCCCTGGGGACAGCGGGGCTTTTTTATTGCCAGCTCTTTATTAGCCTAAAAGTGCTCTTCTAAAAGTGCGGCTCTAAATGCGCCGATCTAAATTAGTGTGTCGCCGTTCACGACTAGGTCATGAATTGCCTTTTCAGGACGGGCACCATAATGACTGATAACCTCTGAAGCGCAGGTCGAACCCAAACGGCCCGCATCTTCCCAACTCAGACCCATAGCACGACCCGCCAAAACACCGGCGGCGTATTGATCACCGGCGCCCGTGGTGTCGACAACTTTATCCACAGGTAAGGCCGGGATCTCGTGCACATCGCCAGAGTTTTTAATCAGCGAGCCTTTGTCAGATAATGTCACTAAAGTAGTGGTTCCCGTCGCCCACACATTGTCTAGGGCCGCATTAAGGTCGTCCGTTTCGTATAATGATAAAAGCTCAGCTTCATTTGCAAACAAGATATCCACATGGTTATCCACAAGATGAGCAAAAGCCACGCGGTGACGATCAACACAAAAACTATCGGATAAGGTCAGAGCAACTTGGCGGTCGGCGGCTGTGGCAATTTCGGCAGCTTTAACGAAAGCCGCTTTTTGCGCATCGGTGTCGAACAAATAACCTTCCATATAGGTGACAGCAGACGCACGGACAATTTCTGGATCCACATCCTTGACGCCGAACGTAACATTAGCCCCCAAATAAGTAGACATAGAGCGTTCCCCGTCGGGTGTAACGGCTATTAAGCAGCGCGCAGTTGCTTCACCTTTTTTGAGCGGAGCTGTGTTTGCGGTTACACCAAGTGCGCCCAAGCTTGCAGTGAATTTCTTGCCGAGACTGTCGTCGGCGACCTTACCAATATAGGCCGCTGAAACGCCCAGCGCCGCGATACCGGCCACTGTATTGGCACCTGAACCGCCCGCAATTTCACTGATTTTACCATCAGTTTTTTTGAACGAACCGTGTAATTGCAAAGCGCGCTCTTGATCTATCAAAGTCATGGAGGCTTTAGTGATATTTTCAGCCGCAAGCACATCTTCACCCACAGGTGCGATTACATCCATAATAGCATTGCCAATCCCTAATACATCATAATGTGCGCGCATGTTATGTCTCCAAAAATGTTTAAATTGCGATTAGTGGAATTGAGGATGATTAGCAAGTGGATAAGGGGGTTGTTCTTTACTGTTCATCGGGCTAGGGCATTTCGCATGAATAAAGGTATGAATAAAGATATGAAAAAAGTAGCCATTCTAGCATCAGGCAATTTGTTGCCAGGCCATCCGGATTTGCGTAGCGACGCGTTTGAGCTTGAGGAAGAAATTGGTAAATTACGACCGACTTTTGCGGCTTACGGAATGAAATTGGATGTGTTGAATTGGCGCGACGCACCGCAACTGGCTGATCAATATGATG
>JAJFFM010000102.1 GCA_021776675.1 Robiginitomaculum sp. | reverse complement strand
GGATAATTAATCCGAAGAATCCTTTATCTTTAATATACCGCCACACTTCAGGCGGCAAGTCCTGCAACTCATGGGTAATTTGCCAATCATTCAGCATGTCACACAATTGCTCGACAGGACCATCAAGGAAAGCTTTTTCCTCGGCACTTAATTCAGGCTTAGGATACGCCCGTAATTTTTTCCAGTCGGGTTTTCCACTAAACAAGTCTCCGTCCCACCAAACCGTACCCGCATCTAGCGCGATCTGCTCGGTTTGTGAAATCTGTGGGAGCATTTTCCGAAATAGTTTAAGTATCGGGGTCGATACAATAGGACGACGCAACCCTGGAATAATCAGTATTATTGCGAAAGCTGCTGCAAATGCTATAAGAAATAGAAAGAGTGCCTGGAACATGGCGTTTTCCCCTTGGTAGAGTGAACCCAATCAGGGACATGCAACACAAGACTTCAGTGCAAGACCTGAATCAGGCGTGTAGAATTCAGTATCGGCTTTGATTCCGCTATACGTAAACTACCATGATTATTACGCAAACCCTATACATACAGTGATGTTTTTTTAACTAACTGTTGCTAAATTTATACACCCAATGATTCAATACAACTAACCTTTTCTATTTTCATATTTAAAACCCCGAACACAGGAAACATTCATGCCCAATTCCACATTATTACTTGCTCAAAAATTAATTGCCCGTCCTTCTCCTACACCAGACGATAACGGTTGCCAAGAAATATTAAGTCATCATCTAGGAAAACTGGGCTTTAAAATTGAGAACATGCCTTTTGGCGAAGTTGATAACCTCTGGGCAAGACGTGGCACTACCGGCCCTATACTTTGTTTTGCGGGGCACACAGATGTCGTCCCGACAGGTCCAGTGGAAAACTGGGACAGCGACCCATTTATACCTACCATCCGTGACGACAGACTCTATGGGCGTGGTGCTGCAGATATGAAAACTTCACTAGCCGCATTTATTACGGCAATTGAAGCTTTTGTTGCAGAACATGGTGACCATAACGGCTCAATTGCACTGCTCATCACATCCGATGAAGAAGGCCCGGCCATTGACGGCACGGTCAAAGTGGTAGAAACACTGAAAGCACGCGGCGAATTATTGGATTACTGTATTGTCGGCGAACCCACTTGTACGGATAAGCTGGGCGACACCATTAAGAATGGTCGACGTGGTTCACTGTCTGGCAACTTAACCATTAAAGGCATACAAGGTCATATCGCCTATCCTCATTTAGCCAAAAACCCGATACACCTTGCAGCTCCGGCCATTGCTGAACTAGCTCAAACCGAATGGGACCAAGGTAATGAGTATTTCCCACCGACCACGTGGCACATTTCCAATATTAACGGTGGCACAGGCGCAACCAATGTCATTCCTGGCACGGTTAATATGCTGTTCAATTTCCGTTTCTCAACGGCCAGCACCGTTGAAACACTGCAAGAACGCGCACATGAAATTTTAGATAGTCATCAGCTAGATTACGACTTGAAATGGGAACTCTCCGGCAAACCTTTTCTCACGCCTAAAGCTGAGCTTGCGAATGCCATGAGTAGCGCGATTAAAAGCGTCACTGCTATCGAACCTGAACTATCAACCTCTGGCGGCACTTCTGACGGACGCTTCATCGCAGATATCTGCAAGCAAGTGGTCGAATTTGGGCCATGCAACGCGACCATCCACAAGCTTAATGAGAATGTCGGTGTAGAAGAAATAGAACCCTTATCCAAAATCTACCAACTGACATTAGAAAACCTATTAACTAAATAAGTCATTCATAATGCCCAATAAAGTCTATTACAACAGCGCCTGCCCTGTTTGCAATGCCGGCATCAAAGACCAAAAACAGCGCATGGATAACTGTGGCATTAAAGATATTGAATGGGTTGATATCCATAACAACCCAGATGCCGTGTCAGAAGTCGACACACCGTTAGAACAAGTGCGAGAACGGCTGTATTTCAAAGATGCCAAAGGACAGATCAATATTGGCGCGGATGCTTTTATTCAGCTGTGGCTACAGACACCCGGCCAACGTTGGCTGGGGAAGTTGTGTCAACTGCCAATTATCAAGCAGATATTTCATTTGGTTTACAATGGCTTTGCGCGTCTGCTTTATCGTTGGAATCGTGCGAAGAAGCACTGGTAGTCACATTAGGCGACTACAGTTGCAAATCATTGATTATCATTAACCAAATATTTGAGGTGACGCAATGATTACATCACATAGAGTTGCAACGCACCCAGGCGTTATTTTACTCAAGAAATTCTTGAACCAATGGAACTTTCACAGAAGGCCGTTGCTTCCTATATCGGCATTCCTGTGCAAAGAATCAATGAAATAGTCAAAGGAAAGGCATGGCGTCTCGCCCGATACGGCGTCGTTGTTTTCTGAGGCGTTTAATACATCGCCTGAGTTTTGGCTGAATCTACAGGCAACTCATAAATTGTCGATTCACAAACCAAAGTGGCGCATTCAGCCATTGGCAATTAGTGCGTAGATATCATTAATGCGGTTTGAGTATGTGATTTTTCTCACATCTTTATGTTTAATATAGCCATGTATTTCATAGAAACATAAATATCACTATCTAATAAAGTTGACTAGACATTTATTTGAGAGAAGCTTACAACTTACCTAATAGGGGGAATTCATTGGAGGGTTTTGTAATTTTATTATCAGAATTTTTTTCTTCGGGGGGGATTATTTCTGCGTGTTCATTTTCACTCTCAGCACTAGGCTTCTATTTTCAACATAGGAAAGCTGTTTCTGTTAAAGAAATCCGTGAGGCGTATATGCAGGTTATCGGAGGTAATAGACTCACAGTAAAAGACCAAGGTCCAAATAATT
>JAJFFM010000101.1 GCA_021776675.1 Robiginitomaculum sp. | reverse complement strand
CGTGCTGAGTAAACTACCGCCTAACAAGAAATTTTCTTCTACGAGATTGACCCGTTCTCACGTTTTTGCATCCGCAAGTGCAGCAGCAATACCCGCAGGGCCAGCCCCAACAATCAAGGTTTCACAATGGCCATAGATACTGGCATATACATCGGCGTCCGGCTCTGTTGGCGCAGGACCAAGCCCCGCCATGCCGCGAATAAATGGCTCATATACCTTATCCCAAAAACTTTTGGGCCACATAAATGTTTTATTGTAAAACCCAGCGGGAAAGAACATTGAAAACATATTGTTAAACGCACCTAAGTCCGTTTTCAGGCTTGGCCAATTATTTTGACTACGCGCCACAAGGCCTTCAAATATCTCCAATGTTGTTGCTCTCACATTGGTGGCAACGCGCCCTGCCCCGCGGTCAAATACAACGAGCGCATTGGGTTCCTCAGAGCCAGCCCCGACAACGCCGCGCGGTCTGTGGTATTTAAATGAACGGCCCATAAGAAGCACGCCACTCGCGAGCAAAGCCGATGCTAGCGTATCGCCTTCTCGTCCTTGATATTCCCGTCCGTCAAAACTAAAATTTATGATGTTTTCACCGATCAAGCCTCGGCCTTGTTTACGGTATGGAGCAATCCCGTTTTTGGCCAAATTATTTGCCATTTTTTGCCGCCTCAATCATTTTTACACTTGGGCGTTTTTGGTCCATTTTATAGGTTACGGCGAACTTATCACTCACTGTATTGCGCACAGCATTAAAAAACATGTTGCAACCATGTTGATGCCACCAGCGTTCGCAATGATCGCCGCGCGCATTGTCGCGGTAAAACAAAAACTGGGCCCATTCCACATCGCTTAATTGGTCGGCGTTGGTCTCTCGCGCAATATGGGCCTCACCCGCATAGGCAAATTCGATTTCCGATCTTTTCTCGTCGCAATAGGGACAGTGAATTTCAAACATTTCTTACCTCCTAATGCGCTACAGCTGCTGCTGCGGCTTCGTCTATTAGGCGGCCAGTAACAAACCGCTCAAGATTGTAAGGTGCATTAATTTTATGGGGATGGTCATTGGCAATCGTGTAGGCAAACAAGTTGGCCGCGCCCGGCGTTGCCTTGAAACCGCCGGTTCCCCACCCGCAATTCACATATAGACCCTCGACAGGCGTTTTACCTAGTATCGGCGAGCGGTCTGGTGTCACATCAACAATTCCGCCCCAAGAGCGCAGCATACGCATGCGTTTAAAGATCGGGAAAATTTCACAAATTGACATTAATGTATGTTCTAAAACATGCAAAGCCCCACGCTGGGAATAAGATGTATATTGATCCGTGCCAGCGCCAATAACCAGCTCGCCTTTATCAGACTGGCTGATATAAGCATGCACTGCATTGGACATGACCACGCAATTTAGCACGGGTTTAACAGGTTCCGAGACCAGGGCTTGCAAAGGGTAGCTTTCAAGCGGAAATCGCAGTCCCGCCATTGCCATGACCGTAGATGAATGCCCAGCCGCCGAGACGCCGATTTTCCCTGCTGCTATAAACCCTTTTTCAGTCTCTACGCCCTGCACGGCCCCGTCCGGACCGCGCTTTATGCCTGTTACGGCGCAGTTTTGAATGATATCGACGCCGAGCTGCGCGGCGGCTCGGGCATAGCCCCATGCGACGCTATCATGGCGCGCCGTGCCGGCACGCATTTGTAACGCCCCGCCCATTACTGGATAATGGCGGTTGTTTGATATATCCAAAATTGGTACAAATTTTTTGCAGGCTTCCGGGTTCAGCCATTTATTATCAACGCCGTTAAGCCGGTTGGCATGAACATGGCGCTGAAAACTTTGCACATCGTGGACATTATGAGCGAGCATCAATACCCCGCGTTTGGAAAACATGGTATTATAATTAAGCTCTTGGGACAGGCCATCCCATAAATCTACGGCATGATCGTAAATAGCCGCGCTTTCATCGTAAAGATAATTAGAACGAATAATGGTTGTATTACGCCCCGTATTGCCGCCGCCGAGCCAGCCTTTCTCAATGACGGCCACATTGGTAATGCCGTATTTTTTTGCGAGGTAATACGCCGCGCCGAGGCCGTGCCCGCCGCCGCCAACAATAATCACATCATACTGTTTTTTAGGATCCTTATTTGGAAATTGCTCGGGCCATTTTTTGTGGCCAGAAAGAGCATTTGCAAACAGAGAACGTGCAGAATATTTCATGCTCTAAGACCGCAATTTTTCATTGGATGGATCATAAGGGCTTTCTTCAAGCACGAGGCATTTATAGCGCTCACCGAGAATGTCAATTTCGAGTTCCGTGCCTAAATCCGCGCAAGATGGATGCACCATTGCTAGCGCTAAGGATTTTCCTATGCGCCACCCAAAACCACCACCCGTTGCCCGTCCGATAACTTTACCTTCTTGATAAATTGGATTATCACCAAGGGCGTCAGCATCTTTTATGCCCAGAACTTCTAACGTCGCAAATGCATTTTCAAATCCACGCTCTTGCCAAGCGAGCAGAGCATCTCTGCCAATAAAGTTATCCTTTTTCTTCATATTAACAAACCGCCCAAGGTCGCTTTCATACGCCGCATATTCAATGGACATTTCCGTCCCAACAAGCCGGTAAGATTTTTCAAGCCGCATCGAGTTCATAGCGCGAATGCCAAATGGTTTAAGTCCGTGTTTTTCGCCGTGCTTAAACAGAGTATCGAAAATGTGGTTTTGATACTCAATCGGGTGGTGAATTTCCCAGCCAAGCTCGCCCACAAAATTAACGCGGATGAGCTTGACTGGTGCGTGCCCCACATATGTCTCTTGTCCCGTTAACCACGGGAAGTTTTCATTTGATAAATCAGCGCCGCATATTGGCTGTAGCAAATCGCGCGATTTAGGCCCCGCAACAACAAACACACCCATTGCATTCGTCAAATCAGTAAATTGTACCGAACCATCGCTCGGCATATGTTTTTTTAGCCAATCATGATCAAGCCTATGATAAGCGCCCGCCGAAACCAGATAGAAGCAATCTTTACTTTCGCGCTGTACGGTAAATTCGCTATGCACACCGCCTTTGGATGTAAGGCCATGGCAAAGACCAATGCGCCCAGGCTTAACTGGCATTTTATTTGCCAATACCCAGTTAAGAAAACCCAATGCCCCTGGACCTTGAATGCGGCATTTAGCAAAGGCCGTCATATCCAAAAGCCCAACATTTTCTGCCACATTTTTACACTCATTACCAACATGTTCAAAATAACTTGAACGGCGGAAAGACCAATCATCTTCTTGGGTGACACCCTGCGGCGCAAACCAATTAGGGCGTTCCCAGCCAAAGAGCTGCCCAAACACCGCACCTTTTTCTTTCATTCGGTCATAACATGGGGACGTGCGCAGAGGCCGCGCTGCGCTGCGCTCTTCGTCTGGATAATGAATGGCGAATACATCGGCGTAGGCTTCTTCGTTTTTCTCGATCAGGAAGCTTTTGGTTGCGTAAGCCCCAAACCTGCGCGGATCTACGCCGAGCATGTCCACACTCGGCTCACCCTCAACAATCCATTCTGCTAGTTGCCAACCCGCGCCTCCAGCTGCCGTAATACCAAAGCTATGGCCTTCATTAAGCCAGAAATTTTTCTTGTCCCACGCGGGGCCAACAATAGGATTGCCGTCTGGCGTATATGCAATCGCGCCATTATAAATTTTCTTTATGCCAAGTTCCGCGAATAAAGGTACGCGGGCGATGGCGCTTTCAATATGGGGCATAAGACGGTCCAAGTCTTCTTGGAATAATTCATATTCACTTTTCGGATCAGGCCCGTCAATATAACATGCTGGGGCTCCTTTCTCATACGGCCCCAAGAGCAAACCGCCAGCTTCCTCGCGCATATACCATGACCCATCAGATTCACGTAATACGCCAAGCTCGGGCAGACCTTGTGTGTGCCGTGCCTGTATGTCTTTATGGGCCTCGGTGACAATAAATTGGTGTTCAACCGGAATAACAGGGATATCCAGCCCAATCATGGCTCCGGTTCTGCGCGCAAAATTACCAGTGGCAGAAACAACATGTTCGCACACTACATCCCCCTTATCAGTTTTGACCCTCCAACGTCCGTCTTTAAGCTGAACTATATCTGTAACACTTGTCTGGCGGTGAATTTTAGCCCCGCCCGCCCGCGCACCGATCGCAAAAGCTTGAGTCAAATCTGCGGGTTGCACATACCCATCATCCGGATGTCGCATCGCTCCGACAAGCCCATCCTTTTTGGCAAAAGGCCAAATTTCCACCACTTCATCAGGTGTGAGAAACTCTACATTTACGCCGATGGTTTGCGCTACACCTGCATATTGATAATATTCATCCATCCGGTCTTGATTGGTCGCAAGTCGGATATTGGACACGGGCCGAATGCCAACATCCTGCCCGGTTTCAGCTTCTAGTTTCTTATAGAGATCAACTGAATATTTATGCAATTGGCCCACGGAATAACTCATATTAAACAATGGCAGCAGGCCCGCTGCATGCCATGTGGAACCGGATGTTAGCTCCTTTCGTTCAATCAGCATCACATCTGTCCACCCCTTTTTGACAAGATGGTAAAGCGTGGACACACCAACAACACCACCCCCTATGACAACAACTTTCGCAGTCGAGCCTATGCTACCCATAATTTCACTCTTTTTATGTTTTTTGGTTTCAAAATTTATTATTGATTTATAGAAATTTAAAATACTTTTACTGACTAAACAGTTAGTGCTTTATAACAGCCTATAGAATGGCGTCAATGACTATTCATTTTCTCAAGTGTGCAAAAACAAAACTCGCTATAGTAACCACAAACCCTATACGGGAGGTATATCATCACGTTGCCGCTGGCTGATTGGGCGGCTCCGCCAAGCCCGAAAACCCCGTGATGTTACACCAAGCATCTGGCACAAGCGTTTGGTCGGAACATCACCGCCGTGCTGCTCGATAAAGGCAAACCGGTTCATTTTTGCCTCGCGAAGAATTGGGTGGCCTTTTTTAGCACATCCCTCTCCTCCTTGAGGAGCAGGTTATCCTTGCGAAACCGTATAACTTCCTGCTCCAGATCAGTGCCAGAAGGCGGCGACACATCATCCCTATGACGTTGTATTTGTATCCAGCGGCTGAGTGTGGAAAACCCAACCCCTAAATCAGCAGCGGTTTGTTTACGTGACAAATCGCTCGACAATGCGATGCGGACGGCTTCTTGTTGAAATTCTTTTGTGTGTTTCCTGGCTATAATAGTTATCCTTGATGGCTGTTATTACTCATAACAACCCAGAACTAAACCGTGACAACTCCATTATCATTCATAGCATTTTACATTCCTCAACCCGTATGTATGTCTTTTTCCTATGTAAATCCATGCATTTCTATAGTGTGTATTCTTATATTTATACAGAGGGAACGGCCAAATTGGCGTGTCTGTTTCCGCCATTTATTTATGCTTTTGAAATCTCAAATTCAATTTACATATATTCACTACTTGTTTATTGTTATTAAAACTTCATAGATTGGGTGACAAATTTTTGATATATCAAAATCTAAGTTGTATGGGGCATTTTAGCGTTTTATGAACATTGTCTAATCATTAAGTTTTCTAAGGCAATCAAAGCAACTAAAAGAATAAATCTGTGTTGCATTTACTGTATATTCCCTTGAAAATTGCCTCCCCTTGCCTATCAATATACAATTCTACCAAATTACTGATTTTCCATTTCCCGCTAATTCCCTTTTCACAAGCAAGTTTTATTACAACCAACGTTATGACAAGAAATTGTTTTCTATACTTGTCGGTTTTTTTTATATACAAGCCTAGTCAATCGGGGATTTAGGGGATTTATATGACAGAAGAAACAGGCAAACCTGTTCGGAACACATTTCGTTTTGGCGCAAAAATTATAGAATGGATAGCTGCACTATCAATTACGGCTATTATTATTGAAAACCTAGGGTTTG
>JAJFFM010000011.1 GCA_021776675.1 Robiginitomaculum sp. | reverse complement strand
CCAGATAAGAAATGATACATGGCTTGAGAAGGGGTCAAGCGTGCAATAGGAGGTAAAACACCGAAGGCATCGGCGGTTAGCATGATGATATTATTTGGTTGTCCACAACGCGAATCCAGACGTGCATTCGGGATTGCGCTGAGCGGGTATGCGCCGCGTGAATTTTCCGCCAATGTGCTGTCGTCAAAGTCAAGCTCTCTCGTAGCTTCGTCCATGACTACGTTTTCAAGCACAGTGCCCCACATTTTTGTGGTGGCGAAGATCTCAGGCTCGGCGTCTTCGGATAATTTGATCATCTTGGCGTAACAACCGCCTTCGAAATTAAACAGACCGTTTTCTGACCAACCATGTTCATCGTCGCCGATTAAAGTCCGTTCAGGGTTGGCGGACAATGTCGTTTTACCTGTACCGGACAGGCCAAAAAATACGGCTGCATTGTCATTACCGTCTACATTGACCGAACAATGCATAGGCATGACGCGCTTGGCTGGCAGTAAATAATTCAAAATGCTGAAGACTGATTTTTTAGTCTCGCCCGCATAGGAGGTGCCGCCAATAAGTATCAGCCGCTCGCTCATGTTGACGGCGATAACAGTTTCGGAATTGGTACCGTGGCGAGCGGGGTCGGCTTTAAAGCTCGGTAGATTAATAATCGTGAATTCAGCCTTGAAACTCGCCAAATCATCGCCAGAAGGCATACGCAGTAAATGGCGTACGAACAAAGAATGCCAAGCAAGTTCTGTCACGATTTGCACGGGGAGGCGGTGATCTAAATCAGCGCCACCAAATGTTTCTTGGGCGAATAGTTTTTTACCTGATGCATTGTTGGCCATATGTGCGGCAAAATCGTCGCGTAAAGTGGTAAATGTTTCCGGTGTCATGGAAGCATTGCCTTCCCACCATACGGTGTTCTCGGTCTCAGCGTCGCGGACTATGAATTTATCGTTGGCTGAGCGGCCCGTATGTTTACCAGTTTTAACAACCAGAGCACCTCCTTTGGCAATTTTACCTTCGCCGTTGGAAACAGCTGCCTCATATAACCGTTCAGGTCCTAAATTCCAGCTGAAGTTATCTATGCCTTCGAAGCCGGGTATGTCTAAACTTTTAGGTATGTCTAAACTTTTAGTTGTTTCTACAGTGCTCATGAGGTTGCCCATTTATTACCATATATTTGCCGAAAAGAGGAATCGGTGAATTGCGGCTTTTTAGCAAATATAATCCAAAAAGAAACGTTTAATTGTACTTATCTCGGAAAAATAATTTGTGATTAGGCCTGATTCAGACTTGTTTCAGGCTTGAAAAACTTCTGAAGAATTTTTGAAGGATTTGAACTCAAGTGCATTGCCGCTTGGATCAAGAAAAAACATTGTGGCTTGTTCACCGACTTTGCCAGCAAAGCGTATATATGGTTCTATAATGAACTTCATATTATGTTTTTTTAATTTATCCGACAGAGCATGCCATTCGTCCCACTTCAATATTACACCAAAATGGGTAACAGGTACATTCTTGCCGTCCACAACATTTGTGGCTGGGGCGTTAAGAGCTCCTGAGAGCGCTTCAGCTTTTACATGAAATGAGACTTGGTGGCCAAAGAAGTTTAAATCAATCCACTTGTCTGCTTCGCGGCCAACACTACAACCAAGAAGTTTCGTATAAAATGTGCGTGTTTCCTCTAAATCCCGAATGGGCATAGCTAGATGGAACGGCTGAATTTGGGGCATAATGAGGTGTTTGGGCTAAATTTTCGGGCCGTAATCATAATGGCCGCCCTTTTTTAAGGCGCGCAGATAGGCAGGGCGGGCGTGCATTCTTTCGACAAATTCAATACAGGCTGTATAGCCAAGCAAGCGGCCATGGGTTTTGGCGGTTTCTAGGGGAAAAATCATCTGAAAGTCAGCTCCTGTCAAATCGTCACCCGCGAAATATTCGTGTCCGGTCAGATGATATTCAATATAATCAAAATGGGTCTTCATCTCGTTGCTGATAATAGGCGCGAGGGGGGCTGCGGCTTCGCCCAGATAAGATGTGTACATTGACAGAAGTAAAGGAAACATGGCGCTACCTTCGCCGTAATGCAAGAAGTGTTTGTAGTTATAATATTCCTGTGTTCCGGTTTTGGGGATGAACCGTCCATTTCCGTGTGCTTCAATGATGTATTCGATAATGGCGCCGGTTTCGGCTATAATGTTTTCGCCGTGCTCAATGACCGGAGAGCGCCCTAAGGGATGAACTGCTTTTAAGCTCGTTGGAGCACGCCCGGTTTTAGGGTCGCGTTTATAGTGTTTGATTTTGTATTCAAGCTCTAGCTCTTCCATCAACCACAGCACACGCTGTGAGCGAGAATTGTTCAAATGGTGCAATGTTATCATTTGCCAAATATCGACCTGTTTGGTGGTTTAGGCAAGTATTTTCTTCTGCATGTCGCCCGCGACAAATACGACTGATTGCAATATATCCGTGATCGTTACATTGACTTGATTTATCTGATCAACAAATACGTCTTGTAACATAGTATTGGTGATAAGCAGCCCAGTAGGTTGTTCCGCTAGCTCGGCTTGCATATAGACATGGGCATATGTTGCATCTGTTTCTGCGCCTAGAATTGTTAAATCTATGGCCTGTCCATCTAATGTACTGAGCCTGAAATGTTCCTTCACATACAGAGCAAGGCGGGCACGGGCCCGCAAATTCGTTAAATCCGGAGATGTGATTAGCCCCAGTTTTGCCAAAACCTGCTCCGCGTCATGGGCGTGCAGGTCGTGAGTAATTTCCAAAATATTGGTACGCGCATTCCATTCAATTGTGCTCAGCGCCTGCTTTTGGCGGTGGGCCCATGCAAGTCCGTGAAGGGAGGTGAGTGCAGTACTTGCGAACACACCCCCGAATACGGATTTAACAAATGTACGTCTGTTCAACATACTACACCTAATGGAGAAATGTTATTCCCCAGCCGGTTTTTTATCAGCGGACTTTAATGGCACTTCTTTACCGTCAGCTTCTCCTGGCTCATCTTTGCTTTCATTTTCAAGTTCAACAAGCATATCCGCCATTAGGTTGCGGCTTTTGCGCTTGCCTTTGTAGATTTCAAGCCTGGATTGAGCAATTTTAGCCGGGAAGCTATTGTCTGCATAATTAGCATCTGCAGTTTGGTGGGCATTGTCCAAATCAATTGACGCTATGGGTTGTTTGCGAATGATCAGCTTGGTGATATTCTCAGAATTAAGACGCCAAATTTCTGCTGGTATCATCACGTTTTCCGTATCGCCGTTTTGATAATTTATGGTTAAAGGCAATGGTGTCACCAGCCCGCCGATATTTTCAAAGTCAACGAAATATATGTATTGTCCATCTTCAACTGCGCGGTCATAGACTGCACGTTCCCAACCTTTTAGGCCTTTTAGGAAGCTTTTATGGCTATTCCTATCTTTATTTGTGACCGTGAATTTGTCATTTTCAAAGTAAAGGTCTTCTAGAGATTTATTACGCTCTACATAGGTTTTACGGCCTTCGGCTTCGTTGCGAATTTCCGTAATCGGCTCGGGGTTATCACGCCAATAGTCTTGGCGTTCTTTATCCTTTTCAACATCAGGATCTTGGTCCGCAATAGTGTATTCACGCATGCCAGTGATGCCTACGTCTACATAATCAGTACCGAAATACCAACCACGCCAAAACCAGTCGAGGTCAACTCCGGAGGCATCTTCCATCGTGCGGAAGAAGTCGGAAGGTGTTGGACGTTTGAACATCCAGCGCTGTGCATATTCCTTAAATGCATGGTCAAAGAGTTCACGGCCCATAACGGTCTCGCGCAGAACAACCAATGATGATGCCGGTTTAGAGTAAGCATTGGGGCCAAATTGCAAAATCGAATCTGATTGTGTCATGATCGGTACTTGGTTGCTGCTTTGCATATAATTTGAAATAGTATCAAGCGGGTTGGTTTGTCCGCCCAAAATATTGAAGTTTTTGTCCCATTCATATTCCGTCAGATACTCTAGGAATGTATTGAGGCCTTCATCCATCCACGTCCATTGTCGCTCGTCAGAATTAACGATCATTGGGAAGTAATTATGGCCAACCTCATGAATGATTACGCCGATAAGGGAATGCTTAATACCGCGTGAGTAGGTTATTTTACCGGTCTCTTCGTCTGCGGACGGGCGATAACCATTATAAGTGATCATTGGGTATTCCATACCACCGCGTTCCCATGTGTTTACAGATTGGGATGTAGGATAAGGGTATGGGAATGAAAACCGAGAATAAACATCCATGGTGTGGACAACTGCGTTAGTCGAGTATTTTGACCAAATTGGCTCCGCTTCATTAGGATAAAAAGACATGGCAGTGACAACGGGAACTTTTTTGCTGTCCTGCTCGTGTAATTTAGCATCCCAGATAAATTTACGAGAGCTTGCAAATGAGAAATCGCGCACATTGTCGGCTTTGAAACGCCATGTTTTGGTGCCTGTTGCACGGCCTTTTTCGTTTTCGAGAGCTTCCTCAGGGGTCACAACAAAAACTTGGTTTGTCGCAGAAGCCTCACTGAGACGTTGGCGTTGTAGCGGTGTTAGGACTTTCTCTGGGTTTTGAAGCACACCAGTAGAAGAGACAATATGATCAGAAGGTACAGTGATGTTAACATCGTAATTGCCAAATTCTAGCGTAAATTCGCCGCGACCTAGGAATTGTTTGTGCTGCCAGCCTGTATAATCCGTATAGGACGCCATGCGGGGGAACCACTGGGCTAGGAAATACAAATATGTGTCTGTCTTCGGGAAGTGTTCATAGCCACCACGGCCGCCAACGGCAGCTTCGTCGATAATATTAAACTGCCAATCAATTGAAAACTTGGTGCTTGATTTTGATTTGAGCGGGGTAGGTAAATCTATGCGCATCATTGTATCATTAATGACAAAATTCAGCGGCTTTCCATTGGCACCAAGTACAGAAGTGATTTTGTGGCCGTGTTCCGTGTCTTCAAAAGCTTGAATGCGGCGAAGAGCGTTATAACTTAAACTATCACCAGAGCCAGCCCTGTCGCGGCGGCTTCCTGCTGCGGCAGCGATTTCGCTCATACGGGCAGTGCTACCGTCTTTAAAACGGTTTTGATCAAGCTGTACCCAAAGATATTTTAGAGTGTCCGGAGAATTATTGCGGTAAGTGATGCTTTCTGAAGCTTTGATTTGTTTTTTATCTTCGTCCAATGTTACATTGATTTTGTAATCTGCTTGTTGTTGCCAATAATCGACCCCCGGAGCGCCGGACGCATTACGGTAAACATTGGGAGTTGGTAATTCCTGGCCGAGTTGGCGAAACTTAGCGGCACTATCATTTTTACTGCCAGCCGGGCCATTTGCAAAGGCTTGTGTCCCCAGTGATAGGGCGAGTGCCCCAACGATAGAAGTGGCAACAGTTGTATATGTGCCGTAGCTAATGGCTTTTGTAATTATTTTCATTTCGTTTTCCCGGCTAAATTATAATTTATGTTTGCATATTTCTTTATAGGGTTCTTCATAGAGTAATCATTAATTTTTTGTCACAAAGAAAAAAACCTTAATATCCACTTTAATATCCTCTGTCGT
>JAJFFM010000002.1 GCA_021776675.1 Robiginitomaculum sp. | reverse complement strand
CGCCGTAATTACGGGTATGGGGGCTTATGCGGGTATGGCTACAGCAAGTTTTTTATCCTATATATGGCGCCATCCGCTTTCAGATGAGCTAGCCCGTGCCATTGCATTACCCGGTGCAGCCTTTACCGCTCTTGGATTAATAACGGGGAGTTTATGGGGTAAAACCAGTTGGGGTACCTATTGGCAATGGGATGGTCGTATGACCTCAACCTTGATTTTATTTTTTTTATTCATCGGTTATATGGCCGTATGGACAGGCATTGATGACAAACGCCGCGCCGCTCGCATTGCGGGATTAGTCGCCATGGTCGGGTCTATTAATCTCCCTATCATCAAATTTTCAGTCGATTGGTGGAATACATTGCACCAGACTTCATCCTACTCCATGCCTGATGCACCGGGGCTGCCCGCATCAATGGCACTACCTCTAGCTCTAATGGCTTTTGGCTACACATTCTTCCTCGGCTGGCTGGTACTCAGTCGGATGCTCAACAAAATTGCCAGTGTCAAAACCCGTCGTAAGCGGCCAGCCGTTGCCACAACAAGTTTGGAAAAATTATAATGGATTTATTACCTGATTTTGGCCGCTACAGTTTCTATGTCTGGTCGTGTTACGGCGTATCAATTGCTGTGATACTTGCATTTGCCGTCTATACTTTGCGGCAAAATATAAAACGCCCAAAATGAATATCAAACAAATTGCCGCTAGTTTAGGAGGTACCCCTCAAAAACGTTTGCTAACTATGATGGCACGACTGCGAGATCCAAAAACCGGTTGTCCTTGGGATGTAGAGCAAACCTTTAAAACCATAGCCCCCTATACGATCGAAGAAGCATATGAAGTTAACGACGCTATAGAACGCGGCAATATGACTGACCTTAAAGAAGAGCTCGGTGATCTATTGTTGCAAGTCGTATTTCATGCTCGCATGGCCGAAGAACAGGATATATTTGATTTTGGCGCCGTTAGCGATGGTCTCGTTGAAAAAATGATTGCCCGCCACCCCCATGTTTTTGGCGCGGAAAAACAGCGTGACAGCAAAACACAGACGGTTGCATGGGAAGCGTTAAAAGCCGAGGAACGTGCAGCAAAGACAAGCAATAATAAAGCATCTGTTCTGGACGGAATTGCTCTATCACTACCAGCCCTGACACGAGCAGATAAATTACAAAAACGGGCGGCGCGGGTCGGGTTTGACTGGTCTGAACCTGCAGAGGTGATTGCCAAGATAATCGAGGAAACAGAAGAAATTGTCGAAGCCGCTGCGAATAATGAAGGACAAGAGCGTATCCACGAAGAGGTTGGAGATCTCATTTTCGCCGTCTCTAACTTAGCCAGAAAACTAGGCGTAGACCCTGAACATGCCTTGCGCGACTGTAACGAAAAGTTCACCCGTCGTTTTCATTATATAGAAAAACATGCGGATGCTGATTTAGAAACAATGGGATTAGACGCGCTCGAAGAGTTATATATAGCCTCAAAAAAATCTGGACTTTAAGTAAATGCTTTAGTTAATAACTTGCGGGTTGTGGGTATGAAGTTTGCCCGCATTTACCGATGTCAAACGCACCCTCATTTGGCACTCACCTAGCTCCAATATTTTTTCATCGAGCACAATACCGTGTTGATGTAGCCAAGCCCGTACTTGCATATCTTTGGGTTGAATGGTGACATTGACCACATGGTCTGACTTCGTAAGCTCAGTTTCTATTCCATCTAGTAGGGTATCAAGTCCAATATTTTTAGTGCAAGATATCATGAAAGAGCTTTGATTTTGCTTGCTATTTCCAATTATTGATGCACGAAATTCATTGCTGACCAAATCCACCTTATTCAGCACTTCAATCATGGATTGATCATGATTTGGTCCCGCCTCTATGGAATCCAGTATTTGTAAAACGTCCTGTTTGTGTTGCTCACTTAAAGGGTCAGACATATCGCGCACATGTATAAGTAAATCAGCCTCTTTAACCTCTTCTAATGTCGCACGAAATGCATCTACGAGATCAGTAGGCAGGTCGGAAATAAATCCAACCGTATCAGACATCACGGCGTTTTGGCCACTTGGTAAAGGCAATATTCTGTGTGTTGTATCGAGCGTTGCGAATAGCATATCTTTTTCTAGAACGCCGCCTTCTGTTAGCCTATTAAACAACGAAGATTTACCAGCATTTGTGTACCCGACTAAGGCTACAACCCGCTCAGGTGCTCTCTTACGTTTGGTGCGCTGCAATGCTCTAGTACGACGTACTTGATCAAGGTCTTTTTGTAATTTGCCAATCTTATCAGCAAGCATACGGCGGTCAGATTCGATTTGGGTCTCACCCGGGCCAGCTAGAAAGCCCTGCCCACCTCTTTGACGTTCCAAATGCGTCCATGTTCGTACAAGGCGTGATCGTTCATAACCCAACCGTGCCAGTTCAACTTGCAAACGACCTTCTTTAGTTGCGGCCCGTAATGCAAATATCTCTAAAATTAAACCGGTACGGTCAACCACTTTAGTATTCCAAATCTCTTCTAGGTTTCTTTGCTGAATGGGCGCTAATGCCGTGTTAATCACGACTAAATTGATATCGTGTTCAGCTATAATTGCTGAAACTTCTTCTATTTTACCACTACCAAAGTAGTTACTGGCCTTAATTTCGCGCACGGTTATTGACTGACTAGCTCTTACTTTCACGCCAAGTGCTTCGGTAAGCAAAGCAGCTTCTTCAAGCTTTAATTTGGAATGTTTCACACCCTCACGTCCTAAAACGGGATGTAGTACCAATGCATATTGCGGGCTAGCTTCAACCTCTATCATAAGTGGGCTCAATCATTAACGAAATGACTTAATCATCAGCAGTTTCCGCATCAAATAAAGAGACAGGTTCTGTCGGCATAATCGTAGAAATAGCGTGTTTATAAACAAGCTGAACCTGTCCATCACGCCTTAACAATAGACAAAAATTATCGTACCAGGTTACTACGCCGCCAAGTTTCACGCCATTCATCAAAAATATTGTCAAAGGCGTTCTTGATTTGCGAACTGAATTTAAGAATGCATCTTGTAAGTTTTGTTTTTTTTCACCTGACATGTTGATCCTTTTTTTATTATTATACATCCCCGTTATGCCTA
>JAJFFM010000001.1 GCA_021776675.1 Robiginitomaculum sp. | reverse complement strand
TCACAATCTTCTCGGCTGATTGCTCCGGTGTTAGGCTCACCGTGTCGACCACAATTTCAGGGTTCTCGGGCTCTTGATATTCGCTGTCTATGCCGGTGAAGTTTTTGATTTCTCCTGCTCTCGCTTTGGCGTAAAGACCTTTCACATCTCGTTTTTCAGCTATAGACAATGGCGTATTGACGTAGATTTCTATGAACTCGCCAGCATCCAATAACCTGCGTGCCATATCGCGCTCTGCGGTGAACGGCGAGATGAAAGAGACCAGCACCACTAATCCCGCATCGGCCATAAGCTTAGATGTCTCGCCGATACGGCGGATATTTTCAATGCGGTCTGCGTCGGTGAACCCCAGGTCTTTGTTTAGGCCGTGACGGACATTATCACCGTCCAATATATAGGTGTGTTTACCCAAATCAAATAAACGTTTTTCCACCAAATTAGCAATGGTAGATTTTCCGGAACCCGATAGTCCCGTAAACCAGAGCACGGCAGGTTTTTGGTGCTTTTGTTCGGCCCGTTCGGCCTTACCAACCTCCAGTGCCTGCCAGGTCACATTTGACGCGCGGCGCAAGGAAAAACTCAACATACCCGCTGCCACGGTTTCATTGGTTTGACGATCAATGAGCACAAAACTGCCCGTTGTGCGGTTGTCGTCATAGGCATCAAATACAATAGTTTTACCTAGCGATAAATTACAGATACCAATTTCATTCAGCTCCAATGTTTTAGCGGACACATGAGAGAAATCATTTACATCGACCGCATATTTAAGTTCGCTCACAGATGCAGGAACGGTGCGGTTACAGGTCTTGAGCAAATAGCCACGCCCCGGGAACAATTTATCTTGACCCATCCATAAGATATTGGCTTGGAATTGGTCAGAATGTTCAGGTACGGAGGCCTTAGTACAGATAAAATCACCTCTGGAAATGTCTACTTTCTCGTCCAGCGTAAGTGTGACGGCTTGGTGGGTAATTGCACGTTCCAGGTTGCCGTCCATCGTGATAATATCTTTTACGCGCGCGGTTTTCCCTGACGGCACAACGATAACCTCATCGCCTTTGCTAATTTCGCCGGCGCAAATCGTCCCTGCATAGCCGCGAAAATCCGCACCATTCTTGCTTTGGGCACGGTTCACCCATTGCACAGGTAAACGAAAGCCTAGGGCTGATTCGTTCCTGTTGATTTCAACATTTTCGAGTATCGACAACATATCTTGCCCCCGATACCATGGTAAACGCGCCGAAGGTTTCGTGATATTGTCGCCGTCTAAAGCACAGATGGGAATAAAGCGAATATCGGTGAAATTAAGCCCGTCTGCGAAAGTGCGAAAATCTTCCTCAATCTGGTTAAATTGCTTTTGCGAAAACTCAACCAAGTCCATTTTGTTGATCGCCACCACCACGTTGCGAATTCCGAGCAAGGAGGTGATATATGCATGACGCCGTGTTTGCACTTGAACACCATATCTTGCATCAATCAGGATGACCGCAAGATCTGCCGTCGATGCGCCCGTCGCCATATTGCGGGTGTATTGTTCATGTCCCGGCGTATCTGCAACAATGAATTTGCGTTTCTCGGTCGCAAAATAACGGTAGGCCACATCAATGGTAATGCCCTGCTCACGCTCCGCCGCCAACCCGTCAACCAACAGAGCCAAATCCGGTGTTTCGACATTACCTAAATCCGAGAGCTGATCGGCAAATACCTGTTGGTTATCATAAAGCAAGCGCCCGATAAGGGTCGATTTACCGTCATCAACACTGCCGCACGTAATGAACCGTAGCAGGCTCTTATTGTCTGATATTTTAGATGTTTTGAGGGCCATTAGAAATACCCCTCTTGTTTCTTGTCTTCCATACTGGCACCCCCATCACCATCAATGACACGGCCTTGGCGCTCTGATGTGGTGGACGATAATGTTTCCCTTATGACCTCTTGCAAAGTCGTAGCTACGCTCTCAACTGCGCCCGTTAGCGGGTAACAGCCCAGGGTGCGAAACCTAACCATTTTCTCAATGATAGCCTCATCTTTGCCAATAGGCATACGGTCGTCGTCGACCATAATCAGTACACCGTCCCGTTCGACCACAGGTCTTTTGGCCGCCAAATATAAATCCGGTACTTCGATTTTTTCCTTGAGGATATATTGCCAAATATCAAACTCGGTCCAATTAGAAAGCGGAAACACGCGCATGCTCTCGTCTTTAGTCACCCGTGTATTGTAAATAGACCAAAGCTCCGGCCTTTGGTTTTTCGGATCCCAACGGTGATAAGCTGTACGAAATGAAAACACCCGTTCCTTGGCGCGGGATTTCTCTTCGTCGCGCCGCGCGCCGCCAAAAGCTGCATCGTATTTGTATGTGTCCAGTGCTTGTTTTAATCCTTGGGTTTTCATCACATCCGTATGGACTTCACTGCCATGACTAAACGGTCCTACACCTTGCTTAATGCCGTCAGGGTTTGTGTGGACAATAAGTTTTAGACCTAATTCCTTAATCCGGCGATCCCGAAAAGCGATCATGTCCCTGAACTTCCAACCTGTATCCACATGCAAAAGCGGAAATGGCGGCTTGGCCGGATAAAATGCTTTCAGCGCTAAATGCAACATGACGGAGCTATCCTTGCCGACACTATAGAGCATGACAGGGTTAGCACATTGTGCCACAACTTCGCGCATGATGTGGATGCTCTCGGCTTCAAGCCGTTGTAGATGGGTCAGTTTGTTTGGTGTCTGGGGTGATATTCTGGACGTTGTTTGAGGTTCGGTTTTTTGCTCCAATGTGTCTAAAATTGCAAAGGCATTTTCAAGCGTTTTCAGTGTGCATTGACCACCGGATTGTAACCGCGCTATGCCTTTGCCATCATTCATCAGCTTGCGCGATATTGTCGACAGGGATTGACCGCTGTCGTCGGCGAGTGCTTTGGCACGGACAATCAATTCAGCTATTTGGCTCATATCATCATGGGATTAATCCCACTCCCTTAATAATTATAAAGCTAAATAGTTCAACTTTTACGTATTATCAAGGTATTTATGGGTAGTATCCCACGATTAAATCGATTTTGCCACTGCTTCGATGACCATATCTTGGTTTTCATGGCTCAGATAAGCATGAATAGGCAGAGCCGCGACAGTGTGCATCACCTTCTCTGTGACGGGCAAACCATTGCCGCTAACCGGGAAATCCCTATAAGCCGACTGCAAATGTACGGGACGCGGATAATAGGCGGCAACCGGAATCTCCTGTGCGCGCATTGCATCCAAAAACCCATCGCGGTTATCGACTTCGATCGTGTATTGTGCCCAACTAGAGACACCGCCTGCGATCACTGTGGGCGTATTAACACCGAGCGGTTTCAGCGCAGATGCATAACGGTCTGCAATAGTATTCCTGTCTTCAATTTCGCGGGCAAATATTTTGAGCTTTTCGAGCAAAATTGCAGCCTGAATAGTATCAAGGCGAGAGTTTAAACCAATTTTATCATGATCATATGGCGTGCTGCAGCGCCCATGAAAAGCCAAATCCCGAAGCTCCGCGATCAGGCCAGCATCATTACTCAACATCGCACCACCGTCGCCGTAACACCCCAGAGGTTTAGCCGGAAAGAAGCTGGTAGTCGCCACATCGGCCCAATGGGCTGGGCTATGGCCGCCCAGACGGCAGCCAAGACCCTGGGCATTATCCGAAATTAGCTTTAAACCTTCGGCCTTTGTTATTGCCGTAATGGCCGGATAGTCGGCGCTCTGACCAAAGAGGTCAACGGCGATCACGGCGCGCGGTACTAATTTACCGGCGCGGCGCACACCGTCAATTGCCGCCTGCAAAGATTTCGGGCACATGGTATAGGTATCAGGGTCAATATCTACAAATACGGGTGTTACGCCGAGTACCGCAATAGCCTCCGCCGTCGCCGTATACGTAAAGGACGGACAGAATACCGCATCACCAGATCCAATTTCCCAAGCCAACATGGGAAGTTTAAGCGCATCCGTGCCATTGGCACAGGCGGCCACATGAGCGACACCTTCAAACTTGGCAAGTTCACTTTCAAACTGCGCCACTTCTGGCCCCAATATATAGGCACCGTGGCGAACGACCTTGTTCACAGCCATATCGATTTCATCTCTAATCGTTTTACGCTGTGCTTGCAGGTCAATAAACGGGAATTTCATAGAAAACCTCAAAATACGGTCATTAAATACGCTGTTGCCGATGTATGGTAACACATACCAACAAACAACTAACGAAAACATACATTCTGTTACGATTACCAAGGTTTAATTAAATGCGGTTAAACGTGACAACACCAACTAAGGAACAATCAATTATCCTTCAGCTTACCGTTTTTTCCGCCGATGTGCTTATGAATATTTGCCCAAAATATACAACACCCAAGCCCATTAAGCCAAATATAATATAGAAAGGCACGACTAAATGTAACACTCTTTCTAAAATCAGTATCAATAAAACTGGTGCACCTGTGATGGCAATAAATTTGATGAAATTGGCATTCACTATGTGCATGTGACTTAGTTAGCAACTTAATAGCATGATTGGAAACTTTTAATTCCCTGTTGGCTATGATGGAAACGCATCAACTCACCGTTTTATCCGTGACCTTGTCGGCCTGCCCTGCTATGCGGGCGCATGAAAATAATAACAACAACTGATTCTCTCGCCAAATTCTGCAAAAAAGCCAAATCCGCACCCTTTATTGCCCTCGATACCGAATTTATGCGTGAGCGTACCTTCTACTCACAGCTTTGTCTGATACAGATGGCAACACCTAACGACGAAGCTATATTGGATCCATTGGCCAAGGGCATAGACTTATCCCCATTTCTGTCCCTGCTTGCTGATAAAAGACTTGAAAAAGTTATGCACGCTGCCCGCCAAGATATGGAAATCTTCTATAAGTTAATCAATGCCGTGCCGACCCCCATTTTTGACACCCAAATTGCCGCAATGGCTTTGGGTTTCGGGGAAAATGTCGGCTATCTGGCCTTAGTCAAAGGGCGACTTGCTATCACCCTTGATAAAGGTGCGCGCTTTACCGACTGGTCGCGCCGCCCATTATCTGACAATCAGCTTTCCTATGCGCTCGGTGATGTGACCCATTTACGAGATTTATACCCGGGCATGTGCCGCGAGTTAAATGCAAAAAACCGTATGGATTGGGTGCGCGAGGAAATGGAAACCATGGTAGATGCGTCGCTATATGATTTCGATCCTGAGAAAGCATGGAAACGCCTTAAGCCGCGCATGTTTAGGCAAGATTATCTGGCCGTCCTAAAAGCCGCCGCAGCGTGGCGTGAGCGTGAAGCCCAAATCAAAGACGTACCGCGCGGCAGAATTCTCAAGGACGACGGCATTTATGTCATCGCCCAGCGCAAGCCTAAATCAGTCAAAGAACTGGCCAATGTACGCGGTATTCCGGGCGGCTTTGCCAACCGTAAAACGGCCATTGATTTAATAGACGATGTGCAAAAAGCCATTGCTAATTCTGCGCAATATGCCCCCGTCACTACACGTAAGCAACAAATGCCGCCGGGACTTGGGCCAAGTGTCGACATGCTGAAAACGCTATTACGGCTTAATACTGAATATGTGGATATCGCCCCGCGCCTCATTGCAAATGTAGCTGACCTTACTGAGCTAGCCGCATTTGGCAAAAAAGCAGATGTAAAGGCACTCAGTGGATGGCGGCGGGAAGTTTTCGGCGAAGATGCCCTAAAAATGCTAAACGGCGAAATTAGTCTGACCCTCAAGGATAAAAAGGTCGTCGCGGTACCTTGTGTCCCCCAAAACACCCAACAGTCAGAATAAGGCGGAGTATCTATCGTGCGCCCGTTCACCTATGAGCCGCCGTGCGGTGATGTAGAAATTTTGCATACGGACGCGCAATTCCTCATCATCAATAAACCCGCAGGACTGCTCAGCGTTCCGGGCAAGCACAAGCATTTGCAGGATTGTCTCGAATCCCGAATTCAGGCACATTATCCCGAGGCCCGCATAATCCACCGCCTCGACACGGCGACCAGCGGCATTATGGTATTAGCGCGCACGCCCAATGCCCACCGCCATATTGGACTACAGTTTGAAAACCGTCAGATCACCAAAATATATATTGCCGATATTTGGGGAGCCCCAACTGAAAAATCCGGTACTATAAACTTACCCCTGATATGTGACTGGCCGAACCGCCCTTTACAAAAGGTAGACTTTGAAATTGGCAAGCCCGCACAAACTGAATGGGAAGTCATTAAGAACAATGGCGGCATAACACGGGTCTTGCTAAAACCAAAAACCGGACGTTCGCACCAACTCCGCGTCCATATGTTAGAATTAGGCCACCCAATTTTGGGCGATAATCTCTATGCACATGATGAAGCTTTTAATGCTGCCTCGCACATGCACCTCCATGCTAGCCACTTAAAATTCAGGCACCCAGACGGCGGCGCACATTTGGAATTTAAAGCGGAATGCCCTTTTTAAAACTACCGTTTTACAACAACTTTGTTTGCATGTATTTGGCCGCAAAGCTACGCGTTACGTTGACTTTTTCTGCGGCTGCTAGTTTGTCGAGCCCGCGGATTAAACCGCGCAAACTGTCGACCGACCTATCGGCGTGAACAAGTAAATACTCTATCAAATTATCCGAAACTTTTAAACCTCTATCCATAAACAGCTTGGTGATAATAGACTTAAGCAAATCTTCATCCGGTTCTTGAATGCGGGCGACTTGGATATTTTTTAGGCGGGAGTGCAAATCTGGTAATTGGACTTTCCAGTCAGACGGCATGTTTTGATCACTGAACAATAATGCCTTTAATTCCCCTGTAATCGTCAAATTTATTAAGGTAAATAAGGTATATTCATCTTCGTTGGATGCATTATCTATCCATAAAGCTCTACCCCGATAATCCTGACGGGGTACGAACCCCTTACCACCATCCAAAATTATAGCGTTATGTCGCTCGGCCCAAATATGGCCAAGATGCGTTTTACCGCTTCCCTTCGGGCCAATCACAGCCAAAATATTATTGGCCCAACCCGCCACGTCCATCAAAGCCGTAACTGCTTCAGCATTTGCCGCGCCGTTTACAAAAGCCTTTGCACTTGTGCTTGGTGATAAGATTAAATCTAGCGGGAATTGCGTATTCATGCCTGTTTCCTTGGCCCCAATCGTATTTATCGGTAATTTGTGCGGGTCAGAACCATGCCGAGATATTCATTTTCTTGTAGGGAAACACCCTTGAATGCTAATTCGTTACGCAGGCGCTCTATATCGCCGCCGTAATGCAATGACATCAATGCTCCGGATTTTGAGACGGCCTGTAATTGAGCCGAGCGAATTTGTGCGGACCCGTTAATGATATCCTTAAGGCCAACCCATTCAGCATGCGTGCGATATAAAATTGAAACGGGCAGAACGACAGTTTCAGCATTTACGGCCGTTACCGCACTCACCTTCCAATCGGCCTCAACTTTCTCCACAACTTTGGCCATAGTTGCTGCCGCCGTATGACCGCGCACGCGTCCGAGATAACGACTGCTCTCAGTATCTACGGCAATATCTTGTATAGTCGCTGAATAACCTGTGCCTTCGGGCGTCGCATTAACGATGAGGATTTGCTGTAGTCCATAGGAGCGGCCAATGGCTTTTAATTTATTCATGCTCAAAGTATTAGCATTTGGGTTTTGGACAATACGCAAGACATCCATACTTGGTGTGATGGTTTGCATTGGGGTGAGCGCATGCTCAATATTTGCCTGCCCCCAAGCATAACTCCACTGATTTTCCTCCCACAGATTTCGTCCCTCTACAGTAGGGATCACCAAGCGTTTACGTGATTGGGTCGAAATAATTCGCAGGTCTTTTGCGCGCATATATTGCTCAACTGCCGTACGATTAAAGGCTATACTTATATCGCCGAGATAACGGTTGGCAGATCGTTGTTCGTTAGCAATCTCAAGTGCCCTTATCATTCGCGGGCCGTCTTCGGCGGATACGCCAGTAAACCCTTTGGCAAAGCGTTCACTTGCCAAGCTCATGCGTTCGATCAAGATATTAGCTGCCGTAACTTGCCCTTGCGCGATGGCCTCGGTTTGCGCGACCAGAGCATCCTCAGCAGTGGCATCCACATGCACATCGCAGACGGTAAAAGGGTCACCCGCCTGTGCGTCGACGCCCAGGCCAAGAACGAAACCCATAGCAAATAGTAAAACAGTTAAAATGCGTAAAAACATAAATACCTCACATGATTTTCCCTATACTAGCCTAAATTACGGCAATATAAAGACCCTAATCACGCTCATTTACAGTCATATAAAATATTGCGGGCTTGAGTTATAGATGTGTCTGCGCCATTAAGCGGGAAATAGATGAGGCGAATCATGTCTACAGAAAAAACATCTCTAAGCTACAAAGATGCAGGCGTTGATATTGACGCAGGCGAAGCTCTTGTCGACCAAATCAAACCCCTAGCCGCCAGCACACGCCGACCTGGCGCCGAAGCTATGCTCGGTGGATTTGGCGGGGCTTTTGATTTAAAGGCCGCAGGCTTCAACGACCCCATTTTAGTATCTGGTACAGACGGTGTCGGCACAAAACTGCGGATTGCTATTGATAGCGGGCAGCTTAGCACGGTCGGCATCGATTTGGTTGCCATGTGTGTCAATGATGTATTGGCCCAAGGTGCAGAGCCTCTGTTTTTCCTAGATTACTACGCCACGGGTAAATTAACCCCGGATATAGCTGTACTCGTCATATCGGGTATTGCAGAAGGCTGCCGCCAATCGGGTTGTGCACTTATCGGCGGCGAAACGGCGGAAATGCCCGGCATGTACGAAGGCGACGATTTCGACCTAGCCGGATTTGTAGTCGGAGCGGCGGAACGCGGCGGGCTACTGCCAAAAGAAGGTGAAATGCTGAGCGGCGATGTACTTATAGGACTGCCGTCAAGCGGACCGCACTCTAATGGGTATTCGCTTATCCGTAAAATAATAGAGGTTTCTGGCCTTGCTTGGGATGCCCCTGCTCCGTTCAACTCAGATCAAACTTTAGCAGAAGCACTACTGACTCCGACAAAAATTTACGTCAAAACCTTGATGCCTCTGGTACGCCAAGGTTTAATCAAAGGCCTCGCTCATATTACGGGCGGCGGCATTAAGGATAATATCCCGCGTATGCTGCCAGAACATCTCAACCCGAAAGTCGACTTTAGCGCTTGGCCGCGCCCTGATGTGTTTACGTGGTTACAAGAAACTGGCGGCATCGAAGAGAAAGAGCTCCGCCGTGCATTTAACTGCGGGCTTGGGATGGTTTTGTGTGTGGATAAAGACAAGGCTATGGCCGTGTTAGCCATGCTCAACACTGAACCCATGACAGCTTCTGGCAAAGCTTATATTATCGGCGAGTTATGTCCCGCACAGACCTAGTAGAAAAAGTCAAAACCGCCATACTGATTTCCGGTGGCGGTTCCAATATGGTGGCCTTGGTCAAGGCTGCACAAGCCGCCGACTATCCGGCAGAAATAGTGCTGGTGATCAGCAACCGCCCTAGTTCGGGCGGCATGGCTAAGGCAGAAGCTCTTGGTGTTAAAACCGTTTGTATTGACCACAAAGACTTCAAAACCCGTAAATCCTTTGAACAAGAAATGGACAGAGTTCTGCGTGAACACGACGTCGAGCTTATCTGCAATGCTGGTTTCATGCGTATTCTCAGCCCGTGGTTTGTCAGACATTGGTTAGGGCGGCAACTTAATGTTCACCCTTCATTACTGCCAAAATTCAAAGGTTTGCATACCCATGAGCGCGCTATAGAAGCCCGCGAAACCGAACACGGCTGCACTATTCATTATGTTGACGAAGGCATGGACACGGGAGAGAAAATTGCTCAAGCCAAGGTCAGTGTTTCACCAAGCGAGACAAGCGAGACCTTAGCGGCAAAAGTCCTGAAACAAGAGCATACCCTATATCCAAATGTATTGAAGGATGTAGCAAATGCGTTGATTTTTAGACGTACACAATAAGTTAGCATAAGTTTTATGGTTTTATATTTTTATGTCTTTTTACCGAGACGATTCTTAAGTTTTCGCTAATCATAATTTCACAAACTTGCCATTAACACTTGAGTAACCAATCTTAGAGAGGAGTCGGAAATTCTTTTCATCTATAGTCATTACTCAAATTGAAAAATGTGGAAATTGGGGAATGCTATGAAATTGCTTAAACAGCAAAAACGTACGCTGAAAAACTTTTTAGTCGACACCGCTGGCAGTATGGCAATGGTCTGGGCTGTTGTTAGTGGTGGTGTGATTATCTCTGTTGGCGCAGCATATGATGTCAGTCAAGTGAGCAAGGCTAAGCAAATCGCCCAGATGGCGGCGGATAATATGGCGCTTACGGCATCTATTGCTGTCGATACTGGCAACCAAGATAGATATGATGACGGGCAGAAATATTCATATAGACATTTAGGTGGCCCAACTGATGATTTTACGGATTCCATGGTCGGGGTCGTGGAATATGATGTTGACGACGACGGCGACGGCGAAGGTAATTTACTGGCGCGGGCAACTGTATCGGGCACATACCAAACGGCATTTGCGGCGGCACTTGGTGTAGACAAAATCCCGTTTTCAGCCTACTCTGATGTAGCCTATGCGCAACAAGAAGGGACACCTGCCAGTGTGTTTTTTGCTGTAGACAATTCCGGTTCTATGGGTTGGAACGATGCTTCCGGGGCCAATAAACTCAGTGCCTTGCAAACGAGCATGACTAGCTTCATGACAACACTGGACACTATTAACAGCGATTCAGATGATGTGTTTAGAACGGCATTATGGCCTTACTCTCAAGACTATAGTGGACGTTATCCATATATTTCTGACGACGGCATAATTACGAACAAAGACGTGCCTGCAGACTGGGGCAGCATATCAACTGGTGAAATCACTCGGATGCATACTCAGTACGGAACTGATTCTAGTGGCTCACTAGAGGCAGCTGCAACAGCTTTTGCACTCGAAGACGCCATTCATCTCGCTAAAAATGGTGAAGATGACCCAATTAAGTTCATGATCTTTATGTCCGACGGTGCCAATAATCCAGAGACTGAATGGGTATGCTCGACTATCAATGTCGATGAATATTGGGTCGATACATATCGTGGCTGGAATACAGTTTACACATCAAGACGCTCATGGTTTGATAGTTGGGTTATACATTATCCTTCATCAGGCGGCCCTTACGAAGTTAAGGGAAGTTGTGGGTGGGTAAAGACCTATGAAAGTGATGAACGTTCGCTTGCCGCTTGTGTTGCTATGAAAGATACCGGTGTTACTGTATATACAATAGGCTACTACTTGGTAGCAGGCGGAGGGGTATCTCAAGACGAAGTTGATAGAGCACAAGCTTTACTTTCTGGATGCGCAACTGATGCGGAGCATTATATTTTGGCGTCTGATGCAGACGATCTCAATACGGCACTGGAAGCGATTAGCGAAAAAGTTATGACCGAAGTTATTCGGGTGAAACGCTAGGTTCGTAATGACGAGACAAAGTTTAAGGTAAACACCGTAGGCATTCCTGCGGTGTTTTCATTTTCAGTTATACACAGCCAATATTTCATACCCGCTGGCTATCCCGTTTGTCAGGGTACTATCCATTAATAAACAGGTGGAAAGCTCAATCCATGTTATGCAATAAAAAAGGGTGCGCCAATAAATGGCACACCCAATATATACTTCAAAATTTTCGGCCTTATTAGCCGACAATATCAGCTTCAGAGAAGAAACAACCGATTTCGCGCACAGCAGAAGCTTCGCTGTCTGAACCGTGAGCACTGTTCTCGCCAAGGCTCAGTGCGAATTCTGCACGAATAGTACCTGCATCTGCATCAGCCGGGTTAGTCGCGCCCATGACGTCTCGGTAATGCTTGATAGCGTTTTCACCTTCAAGAACTTGAACTACAACTGGCTCAGACGTCATGAATTCTACCAACTCGCCGTAAAATGGGCGTTCTGCGTGCTCAATATAGAAATTTTGTGCTTGAGCGACCGTCATGCGGATGCGTCTTTGGGCAACAATACGCAAGCCAGCTGCTTCTATAATAGCATTGATTTTACCGGTTAGATTACGCTTGGTTGCGTCTGGCTTAATGATTGAAAATGTTCTTTGGATAGACATAGTGTTTCCTTTAATTAGGGGATGTTATTTGATTTGGGTGCTCTATAACGAGCAATAATTCATCTGTGAAGAGCAATGTTACACATAAATGATCTTACATTTCGCATCGAAGGTCGCATGTTATTCGACCAAGCGACCCTCGCGATCAGCCAAGGCACCAAGGTTGGTCTTGTTGGGCGAAACGGTACGGGTAAATCTACCTTGTTTAATTTGATAAAAAACCAGCTCAGTCCGGATGATGGTTCCGTCAGATTAAGAAAAGGCGCTAAGCTTGGATGTGTTGACCAAGAAGTCCCCTCAGGCCCCGAAAGCCTTATGGAAACTGTGCTCGCCGCAGACACGGAACGGTCCGCATTATTACACGAAGCTGATACTGCTTCAGATCCGGCCCGTATCGCAGACATTTACACACGTTTGTCCGATATAGACGCCTATTCAGCCGAAGCCCGTGCTGGTTCCATACTATCTGGCCTTGGGTTTACGGGTGAAGAACAACAAAAACCCTGTAGTGAATTTTCAGGTGGTTGGCGGATGCGTGTAGCCCTAGCTGCCATGCTCTTTGCTATACCTGATTTGCTTTTGCTCGATGAGCCTACCAATTATTTGGATATCGAAGGCACAGTTTGGTTAGAAGCCCATATCAAGACTTATCCCGGCACGGCGTTCATTGTCTCACATGATAGAGACTTTCTAAATGCGGCCGTTACCCACATCGCTCACCTTCGCGGCGGAAAGTTATTTAATTATCCCGGTAATTACGACCATTTCGAAAACAAACTGGCCGAGCAACAACGTTTGTCTATGTCCATGCGCGGTAAACAAGACGCGGAACGGCGACATCTTGAAAAATTTGTTGAACGCTTTCGCTATTCAGCTTCCAAAGCTAAGCAAGCGCAATCCCGTGTTAAACGCCTAGAGAAAATGCAGCCTGTCGCAACCATTATCAGCGACCCGATCCCGCCTATAGACCTCCCAAGTCCTGAAAAGGCTTTAAGCCCGCCGATAGTACGCTTTGACAACGCTGCTCTTGGCTATGTGGAAGATGTTAGCATTCTCAGAAATATCAACCTGAATATCGATCAAGATGACCGTATCGGGATATTGGGTAAAAACGGTGAAGGCAAGTCTACATTCGCCAAAGGTATTCTCGGTATGCTCACGGCCCAAGACGGGCATATACGCCGTCATAAAAAACTTAAAATTGGCTATTTCGCTCAACATGAAGTCGATGCTCTCAATATGCAGCACAGTGCGCTCGACCATGTGGTTGAATTGATGCCTGATGCTACCGAAGCCCAAAGGCGTGCACGTCTTGCGCGCTTTGGGCTAGGCCACGAACAGTCG